>JANLGX010000045.1 GCA_024654005.1 Gemmatimonadaceae bacterium
CAGGGAAACAGCGTTGTGAGGCTCGACGTCTTCTTCGGCTACCAGCAGCTCACCGCCGCCGACGTGGCCGGCAGGGTCGTGGCGGTGGTGGACGTGCTAAGGGCTTCCTCGACGATCGCGGCGGCGCTGGCGAACGGCGCGCGCGCGGTCGTTCCGTTCCTCACGTCGGACGACGCGGTCGCGCAGGCGAAGCAGCTGGGTCGCGAGGGAGTCCTCCTCGCCGGCGAGCAGAAGATGCTCCCGATCCCGGGGTTCGACATGGGCAATTCGCCCGGCGAATTCACGGCCGACAAGGTCCAGGGCAAGACCGTTCTTCTCACCACGACCAACGGGAGCGGCGCGATCCTGGCAGCCCAGGGCGCGCGTGACATCGTGGTCGCGTCATACGTCAACTTCTCGGCGGTGGCGGCCATGCTGCGGGCCACCGTGCAGGCCGAAACGGACATCGTCATCCTGTGCTCCGGGCACGAGCGGCGCTTCACTCTGGAAGATGCGGGTTGCGCGGGACGTTATGTTCGCGCTATTCAGAAGGGACTCAACGGGGTCGCGACCAACGACGGCGCTACCGCCTGCGCTCTCATCGACAGGAAGTATGGCGAGAACATCGCGAAGCTCCTCCAGGACTCGTACCACGGGCAAGCGCTCGCCGGCGCGGGATTCGGCGACGACGTTTCTTTCTGTGCCGCGCTGGATTCGTTCGCTGTGGTCCCCGTTTACAGCGACCGGCAGATCGTCGCCTTCGGAGCAGGACGGATTTGACATAGACGGGCAGAAGGTCCTCTCGCACGCCGACGAGGTACGGCGCGAGGTCGCTGCGATCGCGCTCTTGCTCTTCGCGATCTTCGTAGGCGGCGCGCTCGCGGTCCACGGCTACGCGTTGCTGACCGCCAACCCCGACGCCCAGGCCGATCTGCGCGGCAGCTTCGGCGCGCTTGGCGCCGCCCTCGCCGCCCCCATCACGTCGTTCTTCGGCTGGCCCGCCGCGGTGCTTATCCCGATCGCGCCCGCGGCGCACGCCCTGACGCTGTTCGGCCGGCTGGACCGCGGAACGGACCGATCGTGGCTCGTGTTCCTCCTTGGGATGGTCGTCCTGCTCCCTGTTGCGTTCGGCTTCTCCCTCGGAGGAGCCGCCGAGCAGAATGCGCTGACAGGGATGTGGGGCGCATTCGCGGCGTATTATCTGCTGCGCTTCGCCGGGATCGCCGGGGCGTGGATCATCTGGCTGCTCGCGTTGAGCGCGCTCATGGCCGCGACCCTCGCGTGGAATCCCGTGCGCGTGCTCGTGGGCCGGCGGGTGCGCGCGCTCGACGGGTTGGAGCCGTCGAACCCGGAGGATGCGTTCCCTCAGCCCCAGCGCCGGCGTGGTAGGGAGCCTGATCCTCTGATCGCGCGCGCGCTCGAGCCATCGCCGGAAGAGATGCCGGCGCTGGACCTGACGTTGTTGGATGACGCGCCGGCAGTCTCGACCGAAAGCGCGGCGCTGCCGGCCCGGCCCACCCGCGAGCGGAAGCCGAAGCCGGCTCCGTCCGTAGCTCAGGGCGCAGCCGGAAACGGGTCCGCCTCGCCGGCCGCGGCGCCCGCGCCGTTCGTGCGGGACGAAGCCGATGACGAGCTGCCGCCGCCCGAGCTCATCGCGCCGCTGCCCGCGCGTAATGCCGACGTCGGCAAGCGCGAGCTCGACGCGATGGGCGTGCAGCTCATGGACGCGCTGCGCACGTTCAAGGTCGAAGGCGAGCTGGTGGGGCGAACGACAGGGCCGGTCGTCACCCAGTTCGAGGTCGCGCCCGCGGCCGGCGTGAAGGTCCGCCAGATCGCGAATCTCTCCAACGATCTCGCGCTCGCGATGCGCGCCGCCAGCGTGCGAATCGTCGCGCCCATTCCAGGGCGGGGCGCGGTCGGCGTGGAGGTTCCCAATCCCACGGCCGAGCTGGTCGGCTTCCGCGAGCTGCTCGACAGCAAGGACTTCCAGAACGCGCGCGCGGCGCTGCCGATGATACTCGGCAAGGATCTCGAGGGAACGCCGGTAATAGCGGATCTCGCGAAGATGCCGCACCTGCTCATCGCCGGCGCGACGGGCTCGGGCAAGTCGGTGTGTATCAACACCCTCATCACGAGCCTGGTGTACCGGCACACGCCGCAGACGCTGCGCTTCCTGATGGTCGATCCGAAGATGGTCGAGCTCAGCGTGTACAACGTGCTGCCGCATCTCCGGCACAAGGTCGTCACGGAGAACCGCGACGCCGCCGCGATGCTCAAGTGGGCCGTGCTGGAGATGGAGGACCGCTATCAGCTGCTCGCCGCGAACGGCGCGCGCAACATCCAGGACTTCAACCGCAAGTTCCAGGAAGGCGTGAAGCTCGTGAAGCCCAAGCGGCCCGACGTCGCGTTCGAGAACCTCGAGTACACGGGCGGGCTACTGCCGTACATCGTGCTCGTCATAGACGAGCTGGCCGACCTGATGATGACCGTGCAGGGCGAGGTGGAGCGCCCGCTGGCGATGCTCGCGCAGAAGGCGCGCGCGATCGGGATCCACCTCATTCTCGCGACGCAGCGGCCGAGCGTGAACGTCATCACCGGCCTGATCAAGGCAAACTTCCCGAGCCGGATCGCGTTCCGCGTCGCCTCGCAGGTGGACAGCCGTACGATTCTCGATGGAATCGGCGCTGAGTCGCTGCTCGGCAACGGCGACATGCTGTTCATTCCACCGGGGAAGGCCGAGCCCGCGCGAATCCAGGGCGCGTTCATCTCCAACGAGGACACCGAGCGGCTCACCGGCTGGTTCGAGGAGCGGACACGGGCGCGGAAGGAAGCGCTGATGTCCGGCTCGGTCGCGACGGAAGAGGACATCCTCGAGTTCGTGCGGCAGAAGGAGATCGCGCAGCAGGGGGGGGCGGAGGGGGAGGAAGGCGACGACGATCGCGACAAGCTGTTCCGCGAGGCGGCCGAGACGGTGATTCAACACCAGCAGGGCTCGACGTCGCTGCTCCAGCGCCGGCTCAAGGTCGGCTACGGCCGCGCGGCCCGGATCATCGACCAGCTGCACGCGGCCGGCGTGCTGGGCCCACCCGACGGATCCAAGCCGCGAGACGTGCTCGTCGGCCTGGACGAGCTCGACCGCATGCTTGGCCCTCGACCGTAGACGCCAGTTCCGTCCGTCGCGCGGGCGTCCGGCCGGGTCGTCCCCGGCGGCTACGCTCGCGAGGGGGACGGTGGAGTTTGCGGGGTCCGGTTGTGCGAGCTAACACGCCGCCTTGGGACGACCCCGGGCGCCCCGCCGCGCACAGACATCGCCGGGGGCTCCGGCGAGGGCCGAGGATGCGGGCTGCTCGTCCGTCCGCGTTTGTCCGCGCTCCAACTACCGCTACGATGATTGGGCGGGGCTCCAGAGGTGCGGCGGTGGCCCCGCGGCAGGCGCGTGTTAGCTCGCACCAACCGGAATCCGCAACCGCACCGTCCCGCTCGCGAGCGTAGCGCCAGCAGAGGGGCCACCGCCGCCCGAAGGAGCCCCGCCCGGGAACGAAGCCGGAGCTACTGGCGTGAAGTTCGCTACATGCGCGGGCATGAACCGCCTGAGCACGGTCACGTTGGGGCTGGCGATGTTGGGCGCGACGGCGGCGCCCGCCCAGACGCGGATAGAGGCCGGCGAGACGGTGAGCGGGTCGCTGACGCCGCGCGACAGCCGGATGTACAACGGCGCGCACTTCGAGCTGTGGATTTACTCCGGATCGCGCGGCGAGCGGCTCTTCATCACCCTGCGTTCGATTCAGTTCGACGCCTATCTGCTGGTGCAGCCGTTCCCCGGTGGGAGGAGCCCTCTGCTGGCGCGGGACGACGACAGCGGCGGTGGTAGCGACGCGCGTGTGGAGTTCGTGCTTCCCGAAGACGGCGATTACGTGATCACCGCCACCAGCGCCGAGCGCGGCGAGACTGGTGCGTATCGCCTTTCCGTCCAGCGCGCGTCGACCGCGGCGCGGCCGCAACGCACGGCTCCGCCGGCCACCACCGCTCGCGCGGCTGCAAAGCCGACGGGCGCAGCGAAGCCGGTTGTACCGGGGCCGCGCGTGCTCGCGCCTGGCCGGACCGTCGCGGGGACTCTCAGCTCGACTGCGCAGGCCCGCGTGGGCGTGGCCGAGGGGGTCTGGCGTTACGTCGGCCACGCCGGGGAGACGATCACGCTGGACATGCGCTCCAGCGAGTTCGATCCGTTCCTCACTCTCTATTCGATCGGCCCGCAGGCCGCGACGCGCGTCGCGCAGGACGACAACGGCGGCGGCGGACTCAACTCGCGCATCGTCTACAGGATCCCCGCTGACGGCGAGTACGTGGCCCGCGCCGAGCGGCGTCAGCCCGGCCGCAGCGGCTCGTATACCCTCTCGTTCAACTCGAGCGCGCGCGCTTCCCGCTTTGGGCTGCGCTCGCCCAGTGACAGGACCATCGCTCCCAACTCCGCTGTGTCGAGCGAGCTGGACGGCTCGGATCCCAAGATGCGGGATGGCACGCCGTACGAGCTGTGGACGTACGTCGGTCGGTCTGGCGAGACGATTCGCATCACCCTCCGATCCGACGATTTCGACGCGTTCGTGTCGATAGGCACGATTACCAACGGAGTCTTCACCGCCATCGAGTCCGCGGACGACGGCGCCGGCGGGACGCATTCCCGTCTCGACATCACGCTGCCGTTCGCGGGTGAGTACGTGGTTCGGGCCAATTCACTGTCCCCGCGCCGGCCCACGGGCGACTACATCCTCCGCATAGACTCGCTCCGGTAGCTCCTCTCCCGTCTGAGCACCGCATCCCCCACTCCGGCGGGATGATGACGTTTCGCTCGATCGCCGGCATGTATGGTCGGAGGCGACACGATGCGAATCTCAAGCCTTGGCTTTCGAGCGGGACTCTCCCTCCTCTGCGCGCCGGTGGCCGCGGATGGCACCGGGGCGCATGCCGGGGCACGGCGGGCGCGAAATGTTGAGATGCCGCCCAAGTCACTCTTTCGGTCGCAGTCTTTGGGTTGTAGAGTGTGCCACCTTCCACCCTTTTCGGAGATTGTTGTGGGAACTGACCGGTCGGTAACACTCAAGCATCTCGTCCTCGCGGCTGCTTTTTGCATTGTGGCGATCGCCGAGCCCCTTCAGGGGCAGGGCGTCATCACCGCGGGCCAGACGGTGTCGGGCAGGCTCGACGCGTCGGATCGAGTGCGTGACAGCGACAGCACGTATTACGACGACTGGTTCTACGTGGGCCGCGCGGGCGAGCGGATCACCGTGACACAGCGGTCCAGCGATTTCGACTCCTGGCTGCTGATCGGCCGAGTGGTCAACGGAGAGTTCCAGCTCGACGAGTTCAACGATGACGATGGCGGCGGTAACGACTCCCGCATCGACTTCACGCTGCCGGAGGACGGACCGTACGTGATCCGCGTGAACGTCGTCGGCCGCGGCCGGACGGGCGCGTACACGCTGAGCCTGACCCGGGCCGGCGGTAGCTCCGGCGGCTCAACGGGTGGAAATGTCTTGTCCGCCGGACAGAGCTTTACCGGTGCGCTCGAGTCGTCGGACCCGCTGTGGACCGACGACACTCACTACGATCTCTGGCGCTACCATGGACGCGCGGGGGAGCGCCTGACGATCATCATGCGGTCGCCGTCGTTCAACAGCTACATGCAGTACGGCCGGATGAACGGGAACGAATTCAGTTACCTCGGCGGCTCCACCAGCCGCACGATCGGCGGCCAGCAGGAGACAGTGCTCGACGTGACGCTGTCCGAGACCGGGGAGTACGGCATCCGTGCGAACTCGCACGGCCGCCACACGGGTGAGTACGTGCTGACTGTTTCCTCCAGCGGCAGTGCGGCCAGCACGCCGTCTGCCAGCTCCTCGGCGAGGACCATCACGGTCGGCTCGACGATCCGCGGCTCGCTGACGCCGGCCGACGCGCAGACCGACAGCGGCTGGTACCACGAGGACTACACGTTCTCGGGAACCCGAGGTCAGGTGATCCAGGTGGACCTGCAGTCGGACGAGTTCGACACCTTCATCGATATCTACCGGGGCACCACGTGGGCGGCGGAGGACGATGACGGCGGCGACGGGCTCGACTCGCGCCTGGTGTACACGCTGCCAGAGACGGGGACGTACATCATCTGCGCGCGCTCGCGGTACGCCAACCGAACCGGGTCATACACTCTCTCGCTCCGTTAGCAGGGTGTAGTTCGCTGCTAGCTGCTAGCTGCTAGCTGTTTTTTGGTAGTTGTCCGAATAGATCGATGACGCACCCGCTTCCGGCATGCCGCACATTCGCGGCATGTCGGCAGCGAGGCGGGCACTGGGAGAGCTGGGCGAGCGGGTCGCGGCGCGCTGGCTCACGAGCAAGGGGTGGTGGATCCGCGCCCGGCGGTACCGCAACGGCCACCGCGACATCGACATTGTCGCCCAACAGCAGCGGACCGTTGTTTTCGTCGAGGTAAAGGCCCGGGCCGGCGCCCAGTTCGGCGATCCCGTCGAAGCCGTGGACTGGCGCAAGCAGCGAGAGCTTCGCCGCTCCGCCCAGGTCTGGATCTCCCGCCACGGCCTCCCCGGCGAAGACTACCGTTTCGACGTGATCGGGATTCTCAAGACCGGGTCCGCGGTCAAGGTCAAGCACGTCCCCAACGCCTTCGACGCCGGAGATTCCATTTGCTAATTTCCGGGAGCTTTCGTATTTTGTTCGGTATACGAAGACCCTGCCTTTTGGGTGACTAGTCACTAGTCACCAGTCACTAGTCACCTGTAAGAGGACTCGACCCATGGCTTCGCCCGCAATGCAGGAAGAGAAAAAGAAAGCCCTCGGCCTCGCCATCGCCCAGATCGAGAAGGTCCACGGCAAGGGCTCCATCATGAAGATGGGATCGGACTCGCGGGTCCGGGTGGACGCCATCTCGACGGGCGCGATCAACCTCGACGCCGCGATCGGCGTCGGCGGGATCCCGCGCGGCCGGGTCACCGAGATCTACGGACCGGAGTCGAGCGGCAAGACGACGCTCTGTCTGCACGTGGTCGCCAACGCGCAAAAGGCCGGCGGCGTCGCGGCGTACATCGACGCCGAGCACGCGCTCGACACCGACTACGCCGCCAAGCTCGGCGTGGACGTCGAGGAACTGCTGGTCTCCCAGCCCGACACCGGCGAGCAGGCGCTGGAGATCTGCGAGATCCTGGTTCGCTCCGGCGCGGTGGACGTCGTCGTGATCGACTCCGTCGCGGCGCTCGTGCCGAAGGCCGAGATCGAGGGCGACATGGGTGACTCGCACGTCGGTCTCCAGGCGCGGCTTATGAGCCAGGCGCTGCGCAAGCTCACCGGCGCGATCGCGCGCTCGCGGACGTCGGTGATCTTCATCAACCAGCTGCGCGAGAGGATCGGGGTCATGTTCGGCAACCCGGAGACGACGACGGGCGGCAAGGCGCTCAAGTTCTACGCGTCGGTGCGGCTCGACATTCGCCGGATCGCGGCGGTCAAGGACAAGGAAGAGGTCACCGGCTCGCACTGCCGCGTGAAGGTGGTAAAGAACAAGGTCGCGCCGCCGTTCAAGCAGGCCGAGTTCGACATCATGTACTCCGAGGGGATCAGCCACGCGTCGCTCGTGCTCGACATCGCAGCGGAGTCCGGGATCATCGACAAGTCGGGCGCCTGGTACAGCTACAACGGCCAGCGCATCGGCCAGGGCCGCGAGAACGCCAAGATGTTCCTCAAGGACAACCCGCCGATGTTGGCCGAGGTCGAGGAGAAGGTGAAGGTCGTCCTCGGCATCCGTCCGCCCGGGGCTGAGATCGAGCCGGTCGAGGTGGTCGAGGAGTAATCGGGGCTGCTGGTTCGTGGGTGCGCGCGGCCCCGGCCGCTGGCAGGCGTCGATGAGCAGCCCGGCCGCGAACTGCTTGCTGTCCCGTCCGTGAGCCCCGGCCGGCGACCCTACGGACGCCCGCGGGCGGCCGCCGACGCCCCCCCCCGCCCGCAAAGCTCGCCGCACGAGTACGCGCTGCGCCTGCTCACCGCGCGGAGCTACACGGTGCGCGACCTGCGCCGCAAGCTCGTGCAGCGCGAGTATCCGCCCGAGGAAGTCGCCGCGACCATCGAGCGGCTCGAGCGCTCCGGTCTGCTGGGCGACGCGTCGTACGCCGAGCGGTTCGCGAGGGGGAAGCTCGTGAACGACAGCGCCTCCCGCCGCCGGGTCGGGCAGCTCCTCGTGCGCAAGGGTATCGCCGCCGACGTCGTCGAGGATGCGATCGCCCGCGTGGTCGAGACGGAGGATGTGGACGCGGCCGCCGCGATCGAGAAAGTTGCGCGCAAGAAGATGCTGACTCTGATCGGCCTCGACCCGCGCGTCGCCCGGCAGCGACTGTTCGCCTTCCTCGCGCGTCGGGGCTACGACCTGGACGACATAAAGAGAACCGTGGCTCGCGTTTCAGGGCGATAAGATATGAATTATGCCTAGAGGTTGATTTAGTCGGCCATATATATAGCTTATAGAGAGAAGAATATCCTATGTAATTCAACCTATAAGCTATGTCCCCTCGTCAGAAGGAAGTCACACCTGAGTTCCTTGCGCTTCAGCGGAAGCAGTTGGACTCCCGAGTTCACCGGGATGCCCCTGTCGGCTCGCTGGAGACTCCGGCCCGCGGCTGGGTTCACACGATCCGAACGGCTTTGGGAATGACACAGAGCCAGCTTGGGAGCCGGCTCGGAATGACGGCCGGCTCGGTCTCTGGTCTCGAGAAAAGGGAAGCAAGAGGCACGGCCACAGTCGCCAGGCTGCGCCAGGCCGCCGAGGCGCTCGACTGCGATCTGCGAATCGCGTTCGTGCCGAGGAAAGGACTGCAGCGGGCAGTCGAAGAGCAGACCATGCGCAAGGCGAGCGAGGAGCGGAATCGGATCGTTCACAGCATGCGGTTGGAGGCGCAGGACAGCGGGGTGGCGCGATCGCTGGCGGAAGCCGCGGATGCCGAGTCCTGGCTCACCGGCCGTACTCGCGAGATCTGGGATTGAAGCGAACGGCAACGGACGATGCGGCCGGGAACGAACGCGCGGACTCCGGCGCGACGCCGATCGATCCGGATGAAGCGCACGCCCTGGTGCCTGGGCACCTCCAGACGCAGGCGCAGCTCAACCAGTGGGAAGCCCTGAACATCGCCAGGGCATCCCGCTGGGCTTCGCGGCACCGGAGCGAGAACTGGCTGTCCACGTCCGCGCTGAAGGAGCTGCACCGGCGAATGTTCGGCGAGACGTGGCGATGGGCGGG
>JANLGX010000046.1 GCA_024654005.1 Gemmatimonadaceae bacterium
TCACCGTCACCCGCAGCTCGATCTGGCGCTTCTCGAACTCGTCGGCAAGCGTACGAAGGACGGCCGCCGCCATCTTCGGGTCGATCAGGTCGATACTCATTGCTTGCCCCATCCTCCGTGCGGCTTGCGTCCCTGCGAGAGCGGCCTGAACGGGTCGCCTGAGCGCAGTCCGCGGATGAACTGCCTCACACACACGACGGCCGCGAACACGATCACGCAGCTCAGTGCGATGCCCAGGGTGGTCATGCCGGCACCGCCTTCGCTGCCCGCCACTCTTCTTCGATGCGGTCGAACGCGGCGTGGGCTTCGGCGAGGGAATGGCATCGAGCTTTGACCTCGCCACCCTTGATGGTTAGTCCCCCGCACCCGCCGTTACACGGCCCGAAGCCATCGCCGGTATCGATGTTGTAGAGCGGGTGATCTGCTGGCGGTCGTTTGTAGCAACCGTCATGCCAGTTACCCGTGCCGGTCCGTGACTGATCGATTAGCACCAGCCACTCTTCGCCGTCGTAGGCGAAGCGCAGTACCCACGGGGGGACCGTGCCGGGCGGGCAGTCGCGCTGGTCGGTCGTCATGCCGTCACCACCTGATCGATGAACTGCTCGTAAAGCGGGCAGACATCTGGCGCGAGCGAATCATGGCTCGCCTTGTCGCCGCAATGCGGACATTCCCGGCAGCCCTCGCACAGCCGGTCGTACGTGCGCTCCGGGCACCGCGCACCGAGGTCGGGATCGATCCCCTCGCATTGCGGGATCGGTACGGCCTCACGCTGATGCAGCGCCCCGAAACACGAGCGCAAGCACTCAGCACAGACGGATCGTTCTAAGACGGAATACATGGCGGGAGAGTCGCAGCCGAGCGCGCATTCGCACTTCATCACGCATCTCCCTTCGGGTCGAGGGCGGCGCGGGCAGCGACGATCTCGTCACGCGGGTCATCTGCGCGGAACACGTTCAATCCCAACAGCCCCTCCAGCGCCGCCTCAAGCTCCCGGATACGGGCGTCCTGTTCTGCGATTTTCTCGTGTAGACCTTCTGTCACGACGTACCTCCGAACAGCCGGTCTGAGAGCCGGGCTATCGTCTCGCGGGACGGTGGGTTCGCGGCGAGGTCGGCGAGGTCGCGCCACAGCGCATCACGCAACGGCCGGGGAATGACGACACCCTTGACGGCGGTGGGGGCGGTCATCGCGCGGCCTCCTTGTCATCCGCTTGGAGCGATGAGTCGGCGGTGAAGCGACACGCACCTAGTGCTTTCTTGAGTCCGGCAATCCGCTCCTCGCGACTGGCAATCGCATTGTCCTTGTACGCGCCGACGGCGATCATGATGTCCGCGAGGTACCCAACCCACGGACCTTCGGCCGCAAGCCGCCGAACTCGCGCCTCGATCACGGTCGTCTCGGCGGTGGGGGCGGTCAGTGTTGCGGTATTCTGTGGTGAGGCCATCTGGTACCTCCTTTTGGCCTTGCTGACGGCCCGCTTCCTGAGAGCGGGCTTCGTCATCTCCCTCGATTCATGGCCTCTGTCCGGCGGCCCGTACTCGCAGCCGAAGCGGCGGTTACGTCTGTGGGGAAAGCGTCGCCTCATCCTCCCCACGAATCGGGCGACATCTTTACGAGCCGCCGGGCACAAGCCACGAACCTTCTTTCTGTGCTGCTCAAGCCGCGCCTGCGGGCTGCGTCCGGTCCCCGGAAGTCCAGACCTGCCGAACGGCTGACCTCCCGTGTCGCAACTGGAGCAGACTCGTTGCCCGCAGGCGTAGCCTGAGCAGCTATTCGATTGTCCTGTGAGCCTGATCGAGCGGGTTGGACCAAGCAGTTCCAGCCCGCGCGGTCAAGATTTGGCCGTCGTGGCCTCGTCCCGCGCCTTCTTCAATTCCCGAAAATCCGGTAGCGATTTCCATTTGCGGTCATCGGCCTGCCGATTGCAACACGGCGTCGGGTAGACCGAACAATCCTGGTAGCGTGCGATGACGTGAACGCGCGTCAGGTCGTACACTTTGCCACAGTGGGTGCATTGAACGGGAACCATCATTCCCGTCGTGCTGGGCACCTGCATCGCGTTCCCAAAAACATCCATCGTCCAGCTCATCGCTGCTCCTGCGCCTCGCGCACAATGCGTTCGGCTTCGGTGACTGCGGCCCCGGCATCGAGCGGTGTTCCGTATCGGTACGAATCCAGCACTTGAGCCAGCGCCTCTAGCTTCGCGTGCACCCTGCACCTCGGGCATTCTTCTTCGTGTTTCACGATCGCTCCTGCGCCTCGCGGGCGACGATGCGCGCCGCACGTTCGGCGTGCTCACGCTCCGTAAGAGCATACCGCTCCAGGAGTCGCTGCATGACGTCGCTCACGGTCTCTCGCGGATGCACCTTCAAGGTGTCGATGCGGTCGCGCTGGTCTGGCGTTACCCGGATGGTTACTGTCTCCATAGGCTCCTAATATACACCCGTGGATCGCCGTGTCAACCCCCTGAACACGCGAAATCTCGTTCCGGAATCGCCGCGTCAT
>JANLGX010000182.1 GCA_024654005.1 Gemmatimonadaceae bacterium
GGTTGCGACGGCTACATCACCAAGCCCATTGACACACGCACGCTGCCCGACCAGGTGGCTGGGTTTCTGGCTCGCGCAGGCGGTCAATCACGGAGAAGCCGCATGAAAATCCTCGTCGTCGAAGACCACGCTGTGGATATCAAGCTCGCGGATCTCGTCCTGAGCACCGCAGGCCACGATGTCCGTGCGGTCGAGGCTGCCGAGCAGGCCTTCGCCGCCATCAAAGAAGACCGCCCGCAGCTCATCCTCCTCGACCTCGACCTGCCGGGCATGGACGGCCTCGCGCTGGCCCGCCAGCTCAAGGCCGATCCCGACACGCGCGACATTCACGTCGTCGCTGTCACCTGCTATCCCGAACAATATCCGAAGGCCGCCGCCCTGGCTGCCGGGTGCGATGCCTACCTGCTGAAGCCGATCAACACACGTGAGCTGTCCGACCAACTCACCGCCGTCGCCGAAGGAGGAGGCGACGCCCCATGAACATCCTCATCGTTGACGACATCCCCACCGACCTGAAGCTGCTCTGCGTGCAGCTCGAAGCCGAAGGCCACGTAGTCTTCGAGGCCCAGAACGGCGTGGAGGCGCTTGCTGTGCTGGAGCGTCAGCCCGTGGACGCGGTGATCTCCGACATCCTCATGCCGCGGATGGACGGCTACCGCCTCTGCCGCGAAATCCGCATGAACGAGCGCCTGCACGACCTGCCCGTCATCCTCAACACCTCCACCTACACCTCGCCGGACGATGAGAAGCTGGCGCTCGACGTAGGCGCGGACAAATACCTCAAGAAACCCGTCTCCCTCGAAACCTTCGTCGCCGCGTTGCACGAGGTCATCGCCATGCCTCATGCCGCGCCGCAACCCAAGGCGTTGCAGGAAGTCGAGGTGCTCAAGGAATACAGCGAGCGGCTGGTGTCCAAGCTGAAGGAGAAGAACACCGAGTTGATGGCCGCAGAGGTCAAGTTTCGCACCTTGGTTGAGCAATCCATCGCCGGCATTTACATCGTTCAGGATGATCAGTTCGTGTACGTGAATCCAAGGATGGCGGAAATCTTCGGTCGGTCGGAGGAGGAGATGACGTCACGGACGCTCTTCGACTTCATCGTGCCGGAAGACCAGGCATTGGCGCGCGAAAACATCCACAAGCGGATTTCCGGCGGGGTGCCGAGCGTCCACTATTCTCTGCGGGTGCTCCACCGGTCCGGGGCCGTGTTGGAGGTCGAGGTTCACGGCAGCCGGACGGAGTACAACGGACGGCCCGCGGTGATGGGGACGCTACTGGACATCACCGAGCGCAAGCGGTCGGAGGAGGCGCTGTGCCTCCAAAGCGCCGCGCTAAACGCCGCCGCTGATGCCGTCGTCATCACGGACCACGCAGGCGCCATCGAGTGGGTCAACCCGGCGTTCACCCAGCTCACCGGTTACACCGCCGAAGAAGCCGTCGGCAAGAACTCCCGGGACCTGGTCAAGTCGGGCAAACATGATCAAGCGTTCTACAAAGACTTCTGGGAGACCATCCTCGCCGGACGAGCGTGGCACGGCGAGATGATCAATCGCCGGAAAGGCGGGGTTCTGTATACCGAAGATCAATCCGTAACCCCGATCCTGGAGGCGTCCGGCGCCATCACGCACTTCATCGCGATCAAAGAAGACATTACCGAGCGCTTGCAACTCGAAGCCCAGTTCCGTCAGGCGCAGAAAATGGAAAGTGTGGGGCAGCTCGCCAGCGGCATCGCGCACGATTTCAACAACCTGCTCACCGTCATCAACGGGATGGCGGACCTCGTCCTGGCGCAGGTCAGTCAAGACAATCAGGTGCACGCGGATATGCAGGAGATTCACCGCGCCGGGGAGCGAGCTGCCACGTTGACCCGCCAGCTACTGGCCTTCAGCCGCCAGCAGATCCTGGAGCCACGGGTGCTGAACCTCAACACGGTGGTGGCGGGGATGGAGAGTCTGCTCCGGCGTGTACTCGGCGAGGACATCGACCTGGTGGTCGTGCTGACACCAGGTTTGGGTCACGTCAAGGTGGACCCCGGACAAATCGAGCAAGTGATGACCAACCTGGCCGTGAATGCGCGAGACGCCATGCCGCAGGGTGGCCGGCTGACCATCGAGACGCAGTGCGTCACGATCGACGAGGCCTCCGCTCACCAGCTCGGTGTGACCAGTGTGACCATGCCGTCCGGATCGTACGTACTGCTGGCCGTGAGCGACTCCGGCGCCGGCATGGACGAGGCCACACGTACACGAGTCTTCGAGCCGTTTTTCACCACCAAGGGTCCGGGCAAGGGCACGGGGCTGGGGCTGTCGACCGTGTACGGCATCGTCAAGCAAAGCCACGGGTTCGTCTGGGTCTATAGCGAGGTCGGCCAGGGAACCAGCTTCAAGATCTACCTGCCACAGGTGACCGAGACAGCGGGCACCGACCGGCCGGGGCCGGCCGTGGTGTCCAGTTCCGGCACCGAAACCATCCTCCTCGTGGAAGATAACGCAGGGCTCCGCAGGCTGGCCACGCGTGTTCTTGAACCCGCCGGCTACACCGTGCTCTTGGCGTCCACAGGTGAGGAGGCGCTGCAACTGCTGGAGCGTCATGAAGAACAGGTGCACCTCCTGCTCAGCGATGTGGTGATGCCCGGCATGAGCGGACGGCAACTCGCGGAGCGGCTCGCGCAGACTCGTCCGGGGATGAAGGTGCTCTACATGTCAGGCTACACGAGCGACACCATCGTGCGACACGGGGTGCTCGAGGCGCAGGTGCCCTTCCTCAACAAGCCGTTCACCGCGGCGGCGTTGCTCCGAAAGGTTCGGGAGGTGCTGGATTCGTAGGCCTGAGACAGCTCCGCGGTCTGGGCGGGTCCGCGAGATCGCGAGCAGGTGTCTTGACCGTCTCTGCGGCCGAGGCAGTCTGGCCCCGCCGGCAGCAAGCGCGTGTTATGCCGCGCCTACTCTGGTTCTACGATCTCCGTCACATCAAGTAACCGCCGTCCATGACGGATCGTCACGATGGCTACGCGCTGCGCTTCGACGCGGTAGATCACCCGATAGCTGCCATATATCAACTCTCTGTATTCTGGCCGATTGAGTTCCGGCACTCGTCGCCCGCGGCGGGGAAACTGTGCCAGGGTTTTCGCCGCTTCAAAGAGTCCAGCGACCCACTCCCGGGATGCGTCGGGCCGGTCCGTCGCGATGTAGGCCGCAATCTCCACCGCGCGCTCAATCGCGAGCGGCGCCCAGATCACTCTCACCGGGCAAGCCGAGCCAGTATCGCCGCCTTGGCCTTGGTGTGGGAGACCCCTTCCCCGCGGGCCAACTGTCCTTCCGCCGTTCGCACGTCCTCAAACAGCTCCAGGCGGTCTTGCATCGCCTCGTAGGCCTCGGCATCAACAAGCACGGCGGCGCTGCGACCATGCTGCGTCAGGATCACTGGGCGCTTGGTGCTCTGTACCTGCTCCAGCACGGCCGCGAGGTTGGCGCGAAAGTCGGCAATTGGGCGGATGTCTTGGGTGGGACGAAGGCGGGGCATCGCGATTCCTCGAAGTCAGATTGTACAATCCAATGTACAATCAAGGCGGACCAAGCGGAAGGCCGTTGGGACGAGGATGTCGGTGTCAGCATAACGGATTGCGCTTGAGCGGCCGGCTTTCACCGGATACCTTGGCCAAGGCGCTGGTCGGTCTGCAGGAAATGTTCGTGCCGTGAGTGCGTCATCCACAGCGCTTAACGAGGGATCGTAGCGGTCTCAGTACGCACGTCTACGGGGCCGAACTCCATCTCTTCCAGCTTTCCCCGCAATCCGGCCTCGCCGACCACAACGATCCTGAGTTCCTCCAGCTTGATGTGCTCCCGCGCCGCGCGTAGCGCGTCCGCCGTCGTCACCGCGGCGACACGATCACGATACGTGTCGTAGTAATCGTCGGGTAGATCGTAAGTCACGAGATTCGCCAGCGCGGCCGCGATCGCCGCGGTACTCTCGTACCGGATCGGAAAAACTCCCTGCAGGTAGCTGGTCACGAGCGACAGCTCGTCCGCCGTCAGCTCCTCCTCGCGGATCCGCTCCAGCTCGGTGATCGTCTCGCGCGCCGCGTCGGCCGTCACCTCTGTCTGCACCGCTGTCGACACGACGAACGGCCCCGCGTCCCTGCGCCAGTCGATGATCGAATGCGCACCGTACGTGTAGCCGTGCTTCTCGCGCAGGTTGAGGTTGATCCGCGACGAGAATACGCCGCCGAGCGCGGCGTTCATGATGCTGAAAGGGAAGTAGTCGGGATGAGAGCGGGGAAGCCCCACGTGTCCGATGCGCAGCTCCGATTGTGCGGCGCCGTCCTTCACCACGAGCAGCGCTCTCCTGCCGCTGGCGGCCGCGGCCACGCTCCCGCCTGCCGGGGGCTTCGGCTTTCCCGACCACCCCGACAACGCCCGCTCGAGCGCGCTCCGCGCGTTCGCGAGCGACACGTCGCCCGCGACGACGATCGACGCATTCCGGGGGGAGTACATGTCGGCGTGATACCGCACCACGTCGTCGCGCGTGATGCCCGTGACCGACTCGCGCGAGCCGCCGGGCGGCACGGAATACCGCGCGTCCGGCGCGTACACCAGCTCCATGAACGCTTCCTCGGCCAGACCGCGCGGCTCTGATCGGATCTGCTCGATCTCCGCGAGCCGCTCGTCCCGCAGCCGGTCCAACTCCTCCTGCGGAAAGCTCGCGCCGGTTAGCATCTCTCCCAGGACATCGAGCGATTCGGCGAGATGCCGGGAGAGGCATGTGAGATTTATCCGGGCGGTGTCCCACCCGGCGTCCGAATCGATAACGCCGCCGAGCTTCTCGATGCGGCCGGCGAGTGCCAGCGCCGACGACGACCGCGTTCCTTCCACCAGACAGCGCGCGGTGAGCTGGGCGAGTCCCTCCTTGCCGCGCGGGTCCGTCTCGGCGCCGGCGTTCACGACTACCGTGACGGTTACGACGGGCAGCTTGGCTATCTCGGCGACCAGCAATCCCGCTCCATTGCCGAGCGACGCGCGCTCGAACCGCGGAAAGCTGTACGGCCGCGGCGGGCCCGGCTGCGGGCGCGTCGCGACCGTCACGCCGCCACCTGGGCCGCGGTCTCCGCCTGCACGTACAGCAGCGTCGCGCGGTTGTCGGGCCCCAGTCGCTCGCGGGCGAACCGCGAGACGCTCTCGCTGGTGACCTCGCGGTATTTGTCGGGCTGCTCGTTGACGAGCGAGGGATCGCCGAAATACGTGGCGAACATCGACAGCTTGTCCGCGCGGTCGGTGGCCGATTCCATGGACAGCGTCCACCCGGTCTCGATCAATGCGATGGCACGCGCGACTTCTTCGTCCGTGACGCCGTCGCGATGAATGCGCTCCACCTCCTCGAGGACCGCCGCCTCCAGCGTGTCGGCGGACACCCCGAGAAGCGCGAGGACGTCGAGCACCAGCAGGTCCGCGCCTTTCGCGAGATCGAACGTGAACGCGCTCGCTTCCGCGGCGACCCGCTTCTCCCGGATGAGCGAGCGCTGCAGCCGGCTCGTCTTGCGCGTGCCGAGGATGGTCGCGCATACGGCCGCGGCGTAGTGCCCGGGTGATCCGAAGGGCGGCGACCTGAAGGCGAGATACACTCGCGGCAGCGAGACGTTGTCGCGCACTACTTCGCGCAGTGGCGCGCCGAACACCGGCGGCAGCGACGTGTCCGCGAGCGGCGGCTTGCCGGATCCCCGCGGAATCGCCCCGAAGTACGTCTCGATCAACGCGATCGCTTCAACCCGCTCGAGATCGCCCGCGAGCGAGAGGACCGCGTTGTCCGGCGTGTAGTACGTCGCGAAGAACTCGGACACGTCGGGAAGGGAAGCGGCGTCCAGATCCTCGAACGATCCGATGAGCGAATGGTGGAAGGGATGATT
>JANLGX010000047.1 GCA_024654005.1 Gemmatimonadaceae bacterium
GGCCTTGAGCGGCGACTCGCTGCTATGCACGGGGGACGATTTCAACAAGACCGACATCCGCATCCGATAGGGCCTTCGCGTCCTGAAGGGTACCTTGAATTGATGGTAACGACCACTGTTGCGCACGGCATATGACCATAGTAATATTACTATGGTCACACCTACGGAAGGCGGAGATACCAGCATGCCCAAACCAAAACGGTCACGCCCTGGCGCAGCAGACGCAAGACACTCAGCGATAGTGCCGGCGGGAATCTTCAAAGCCAAGTGCCTCGAGCTCATAGACACGGTTAAGGAGGCGGGAGTGGAATTCGTCATCACGAAACACGGCAAGCCCTGCGCGCGGCTCGCTCCTGTCGATGCCGCGCATGCCGGCGCAAGCCCTATCGGCTTCATGCGCGGGACGGTGCTGCACTACGGCGACATCGTCACCCCGGATCCGGACGCCTGGGAGCAATCGCCGACGGATCCGCTCGGCGAGCGGTAGATGCTTGCCGGCTCCGATAAGGGTGGACTCTTACTCGACACCCATATCTGGGTCTGGCTGCTGGACGACCGGCAGGAGCTCACGAATCCAAAGCTGTGGCCGCAGCTGGATCGCGCCGCGACCGAGGGCCGCCTCTTCGTGTCCGACATCTCGTTCTGGGAAGTGGCTCTCAAAAGCGCGAAACGACAGATCACGCTCGCGCCGGACGCCGCGCTCTGGCTCACCCGGGCGGAACGGGCGCCGGGCATAACGTATCTCCCGCTGGATCGCGCGATCCTGATCGGGAGCACACGCCTCGAAAACTTCCACGCAGACCCCGCGGATCGGGTCCTCGTCACGACCGCGCGCCTGCATGGCCTGACACTCGTCACCGCCGATGCGGCTATACTCGCGTGCGCCGGAGTTACTCCCGGCTTTTCCGTGCTGGACGCGCGGCGGTAAAAATTCCGGCTGAGGACGCGCCCAGCTTCGGGGGCGGAATCCCGGTCGCGCCCAGCGACGACCTAATGCTGCCCTGGATCGTCCGCGCTTTCTCCGTACCGCGCGAGCTTCCGGTACAACGTCGACGGGTCGATGCCGAGCGCCTCCGATGCACGCGTCTTGTTCCCGCCTTCCTGCTGCAGGACCCAGGTGATATAGGCGCGCTCGATCACCTCCAGCGTCGGGTTCGCCGCCTGGCGGTCGGCGGCCAGCGGCTCGGAGCGCCGCTCCACGATCCGCTCCGGCAGCGCCCGCACTTCTATGATGTCGCCCTTGGTCAGCAGCGCGGCGCGCTCCAGCGCGTTCTCCAGCTCGCGCACGTTCCCCGGCCACTGGTAGGACTGGAGGACTTCGACCGTGTCGGCGTCCAGCGTCTTCTGCGGCTCGCTGTTGGCCTCGGCGGTCCGCCGCAGGAACAGCTCGGCGAGGACGGGAATGTCCTCCCGCCGCTGTCGTAATGGTGGCAGGTGAATGGCGATGACGTTGAGGCGATAGAACAGATCGGTCCGGAACGTCCCGCGCCGGATCTCTTCTTCCAGATCGCGATTGGTCGCCGCGATCAGCCGGATGTTGATGGGGACGGCCTCGGTCGCGCCCACGGGTATGACTTCCCGGTGCTGGAGCACGCGCAGCAGCTTCACCTGCGTGGCGGGCGTCGTCTCGCCGATCTCGTCGAGGAAGAACGTGCCCGCGCCGGCGGCCGTGAAGAGACCCTGCTTGTCGCGCACCGCGCCGGTGAACGAGCCGCGCACGTGACCGAACAGCTCGCTCTCGAGCAGGCTCTCCGGCAGAGCGCCGCAGTTGATCGAGAGGAAGGGTCCGTGCGCCCGGGCGGAAAGCTCGTGCAGATAGCGCGCAACCACTTCCTTACCCGTGCCCGATTCCCCCTGCAGCAGCACGGTCGATTCCGTGGGCGCGACGGTCTCGGCGACCTTCAGCACGTCGAGCCAGGCCGAGCTCGTGCCCGCGGGACGGCCCGTGTGCTCGCGCCGCCGGATCTCCGCCTTGAGCGTTCGATTCTCCGCCCGCAGCCGCCGGTGCTCCGACGCGCGCCGCACGATCGCCAGCAGCTGCTCGTTGGGGAACGGCTTCTCCAGGAAATAGAACGCGCCGTCGTTCACGGCCTGGACGGCCGCCGGCACCGTGGCTTGCGCCGTCATCAGGATCACCGGCATCTCCGCGTCCAGGCTGCGCGCGGCCGCGAGCACGTCGAGCCCGCTCATCGTAGGCATGCGCACGTCGCTGATGACTATGTCGGGACGCAGCGCCGCCATGCGACTGATGCCCTCGCCGCCGTCGGTCGCGGTATGCGCCGCGTACCCTTCCTTGCGGAGAAGGATCTCCATCGTTTCGACGATCGCCGGCTCGTCGTCGATCACGAGGACCGAGATCGGGGTCTCAGACATTGCTCACTCCATTGGGACTCCTGGTGGATCGCGGAAGCAGAACGGTGAAGCGGGAGCCGCGGTCGGTGCTGTCAACGAGCACGAGACCCTTGTGCGCGGTCACCGCGCGCTGGACCACGGCGAGGCCGAGGCCGGTTCCGCCCCGCTTGGTGCTGACGAAGGGATCGAACATCCGCTTGCGGATGTCCTCCGGAATCCCTCCGCCTTCGTCGCTGATGCGGATCGCGAGTCCGCCAGCCAGAAAAGGCGCGCCGTCTATCGGCGTCTGCCGCGGTGACAGCTCCGCCGCCTCCACGAAGATGTTCCCGCCCGGCGGCGACGCCTGAATCGCGTTCAGCAGCAGGTTGAACAGCGCGCGATGCAACAGATCGGAATCGCCCTCGATCATCACGGGCGTGCGCGGAAGATTCCTGGTGATGCGGACGTCGGCCGGCTTGTCGGGATGATTCTCCGCCAGGGCGATCGCGCCCCCGGTGATTTCGACTGCGTCGATCAGCGCCCAGCGCGCGGCGTCGAGCCGCGCGAAATCGATGAAGTCGGAGAGGAGGCGCGAGAGCCGGTCCGACTCGCGCTGCACCAGCGCGCTGAGCGCCCGCTCGTCGGTGCTGGCGCGGGGCGAATCGCTCAGCTGTTCGACCGCGCTGCGAATGGCCGCGAGCGGATTCCTGATCTCGTGCGCCAGCGACGCGCTCAACTCCGCCACGGCCTCGAGCCTGCGCGCGCGCGTCCGTAGCTCCTCGAGATCCGCCTTCTGCAGGCGGAACTGCGCGAGCTCGGCCGCGAGCGCTTCCTGCCCGCTGCTCTGCTCGCGCAGCTTCGCGCTGACGTAGCCGCATCCCGCCGCGACGGCGGCGAACACGCCTACGCGCAGCCAGAATCTGAGATCGCGCTCTCCGCCCGGCGTCATGACCGCGGCGGCGACGTATATCGCGATGCCGAGCGCCGAGATGAGAACGACTCCGCGAGCGGTCAGGAGGAGCGCCGCTTCCGCGGTGACCAGGATGTACAGGGCCGCGAAGCCGGAGCCGATTCCGCCGGTCACATGCACGACCGCCGTGACCAGCGCGAGGTCGAACAGTGCCTGCAGGTAGAGGAATGTCCGCCCGGCCGGCCGCTTGTAGAACTCGGTGTAAATGAGCGAGGCGGCGGTGAAGGCCATGGCGACGACCAGCGCCAGGGAGGCTACGAGCGTGGACGACTCCTCGGTTCGGAGCCACACGAAGAGAGCGGCGAGGTAGATCGCGGCGGCCAGCGACAGGCGCGCTACATGGACACCCCGAAGGATGCGGCGCGCGTCCAGCGGTGCTGCGAGAGGCTCACGTACTAGCGTTTGCACCGGTCGGTCTGGGTCTGAGGCAATGGGTTGTGGGCGTATTTGTGACTGTTGGGCACGATTCAGCGGTCGAACAGCGCTATGTCCCTTGCAAAATGCAAGACCGTGGGAGCCACGTCAAATGCCCTCCGGGCCTTAGATTTGGGCACGGCGGGTGCGTCTTGCACGGTTTTTTCTCGAACATCCCCGCTCTTTCCGACGAAGGAGTCTTGGTGGAGTCACTACAAGTCAGTGGCGGCGAGGTCGCGCTGCGGCTGATCGCTGTCATACTGCTGGTATTCGCCAACGCTTTTTTTGTCGCGGCCGAGTTCGCTCTGGTCGCTGCCAGGCGCAGCCGCGTCGATCAGATGGCCGCCGGGGGCGACTCCGCGGCGAAGGTGGTGCAGAAGGCCCTGACCCACATGGACCGGTACATCTCCGGCACCCAGCTCGGGATCACCATGGCGTCGCTGGGCCTCGGCTGGATCGGAGAGCCGGCGATGGCCATGCTCTTCGCCTGGGTGCTGGGCCTGTTCGGGTACATGGCGTCGCCGGAAGCGCTGCACGGCACCGCGATGTTCGTCACGGCCTTCTTCATCATCACCTTCCTGCACGTGGTGCTCGGGGAGCTGGCGCCGAAGTCGATCGCGCTGACCATGCCGGAGAAGGTGGCCAAGGTCGTCACCGCTCCGCTGGTGCTGTTCTCCCGGCTCATGATGCCGTTGATCTACGTGTTCAACGGCGCCGGGAACCTGGTGCTCAAGCTGTTCGGCATCACGCCCGTGTCGGAGCTGCGCTCCATTCATTCGCCGGAAGAGCTGCGGCTGCTGGTCATTCAGTCGCACGCACACGGCGCGCTGGACGAGTCCGACCGCGCGATGCTCGCGGGCGTATTCGATTTTCACAACAAGGCCGCGGTGGATGTGATGCGGCCGCGGACCGAGATAGTGGCGCTCGACGTCACGGCGACCAGCGAGGAGGTCTGGGAGACCGTTCGCACCGAGCGGTACTCACGCTACCCGGTGTACCGCGAGTCGCTGGACGACGTGGTGGGAGTCTTCCTCGCCAAGGATCTCTGGCTGCATCCGCCCGGCGAGGAGTTCTCGCTGGAAGCTTCGCTGCGGGAAGCGTTGTACATCCCGGACAGCCGCCCGGCGGAGCGCGTGCTGGAAGATCTCCGCCGGACGCGCGCGCACATGGCGGTCGTGCTGGACGAATACGGCGGGACGTCCGGGATCGTCACGATGGAGGACCTGATCGAGGAGGTCATCGGCGACATCTCCGACGAGTACGACCTGGCCGCGCGCGACTCGTTCGAGGAAGGCGGAGTGCTCGAGCTCGCGGGCTCGATGTCGCTGATAGACGTGCGCTCCGATCACAAGCTCGACATTCCCGAGGGCGAGTACTCGACGCTGGGCGGGTACGCGTTCGCGAAGCTCGGCAGGCTGCCGCGCGTCGGGGATCGCGTGGCTTTCCCGGGGGGAGAGCTGGAGATCGTGGCGATGGACGGGCGACGCGTGGCGGGGTTGCGCGTGCATCGCGGCGTGACCCAGGCAGGGGCGTGAGCCTGGCTAAGAATAAGTGGCCGAAGGCGACCAGCACTTCCCCGTCGGCGGAGGCCGCAATGACGCCAGGCCCCGCGGGATTCAATTACACCTTGGCTCGCCCGACGATGTAGCGGGGTTGGTTCCGCCCGGCGCAGCAGGCGGGTCACTGTTGCTGACGAACATCCCACATTTTCGCGGAGTAGCCGCCATCGAGGCTACGGCTGACCACCCGTTGGGGATCGTCGTGACGTCGACCGTAACTCCGGAGGTCGGGGCGTATCCCAGCCCGGTGATCACGCCGGGGCCGGTCGCCGTCCCGCTGGCGTACGCTCCCCCATTATCGGCCGCGTAGCCCTCCTGGGCGGCCGCGAGATTCCGCAGGTCGGCCTTCATCGTCGCGAAGTACGCCTTCTCCTTCGTGTAGGCGAATTTCGGAATCGCGATGGCGGCAAGAATGCCGATGATTACCACCACGATCAGAAGCTCGATTAGCGTAAAGCCCGTGCGTCGCCTGTGCTGAATGGGTGCCGCCTTCAGGAAAAGTTGAGCCCTGCGGAACAGTATTTTAGCTGGCGAAACCCCTATCGCAACCGCAACGGCGGGGTGACACATCCCGCAATTGCCCGACACGTTTCGCGGCGCGAGCATCGTGTTTCACAAACCGAAGCCCGTTCTATAGAGCAAAATTCTTGTTGCGCATCCGGGCTCAACGCCGTTTCTTTGACACATAATTGACTCCCGAGCCGCCATGGCGCCACGAGCGCGGATAGGTGAGCGGCTGATCCAAGCCGGCCTCATCAACAAACGACAACTCGAGAAGGGCCTGCAGGTCCACGCTGCCACCGGTGAGCAGCTTGGCAAGACGCTGGTCAAGCTCGGGTATCTCGACGACGACTCGCTCGTCCGCACGCTGTGCGCGGACGCGGGGATTCCGTACGTCACGATGCAGGAGGTGACGCTGGATCCGGCGGCCGTCGCCTCCCTGCCAGCGCACATCGCCACCAAGTACGCAGCCCTTCCGCTGCGCACCGACAACGGGCGACTGCTCGTCGCGATGGCCGATCCGTTCCAGATCGAAGCGGTCACCGCCGTCGAGCGCGCGGCGCGCCGACCGATCAGGGTCGTGGCCGCGCCGCGCGACAGCATCACCGCGATGATCGCGCGCGCGTACGACGGCAGGCCGATCGTCGCGCCGCCGCCGGCTGACCGGGCGCAGCCGGTGCAGCCGCAGCAGCCGGCATACGCCCCCGCGCGGGTCCAGGTCATCGAGCAGGACGTGGGCGGCGACACGGTGAACGCGGCGGCGCTCGCGGAAGGGATCATCAAGCGCGGCGTTCAGCTGGGCGCGACCGACGTGCACATCGAGCCCATCGAGCACGAGACCCGCATCCGTTACCGCGTGGACGGGCTGCTGCAGGACGCGGGCGCATATCCCAAGACCGTGCAGGCGCCGCTGCTGAGCCGGATCAAGATCATAGCTGGCGTGGACATCGCCGAAACGCGGCTGCCGCAGGACGGGCGGATCCGCACGAACGTCGGGCCGACGCAGATAGACATCCGCGTATCCACATATCCGACGATCTATGGCGAGGACATAGTCCTGCGAATCCTCGACCGTGGCCGCACGGCGCTCAAGCTGGAGGCGCTCGGCATCGCGCCCGACGATCTCGCGCTCTTGCGCCAGGTCATGCAGCGGCCGAACGGATTGATCCCGGTCACCGGGCCTACCGGATCGGGAAAGACGACCACGTTGTACTCGGCGCTGTCCGAGCTGAATACGAACGAGCGGTGCATCATCACCCTCGAGGACCCGGTCGAGTACGAGCTGGCGACGATACGGCAATCGCAGATCAACGTGCGCGCGGGGCTCACCTTCGCTTCCGGACTGCGCTCCATCCTGCGGCACGATCCGGACATCATTCTCGTCGGCGAGATCCGCG
>JANLGX010000048.1 GCA_024654005.1 Gemmatimonadaceae bacterium
TGATCGTGTGCAGCCGCCGCGCGCCGATGTTCTCCATCCGCTCGTTCACGTGCGCGGCCGTGCGCGCGACTTCCGCGATCCCGTCCTCGGTGAACTCGAGGGTCGCGCCGTCCGCGGCGATGAGCGCCGCGTACTGCTTGGTCAGCGCGTTCTCCGGCTCGGTCATGATGCGCACGAAATCCTGCTCGGTCAGCGGCTTCAGCTCGACGCGGATCGGGAACCGGCCCTGCAGCTCCGGAATGAGATCGCTCGGCTTCGACACGTGGAACGCGCCGGCCGCGACGAACAGCACGTGGTCCGTCTTCACCATGCCGTAGCGCGTCTGCACGTTGGAGCCCTCCACGATCGGCAGCAGGTCGCGCTGCACCCCCTCGCGGGACACGTCTGGGCCGCCGTGCGGGCCGCGCTCGCCCGCGATCTTGTCGATCTCGTCGAGAAAGATGATTCCCATCGACTCGACGCGCTCGAGCGCGTCCGCGGTGAGATCGTCGCTGTCGATCAGCTTCTCCAGCTCCTGCTCCAGCAGGATTCGGCGCGCCTCGGAAACCTTGACCGTGCGGTTCTTCTTCTTCTTGGGCAGCATGTCCTGCAGCATCTCGGAGAAGTTGCCCATCCCCTCCGGCGCGCCCTGCGGCACCATCACGTCAAACATCATCGGCGACTGCTGCGTGACTTCGACGGTCACTTCGCGGTCCTCCATCTTTCCCTCGCGCAGCAGGTTGCGGAGCTTCTCGCGCGTGCGCGCGTGCCGCTCCTGCGACGGGTCCAGCTCCTGCGCTGCCTCGCCCTGGCTGGAAACCAGAAATACGTGCGGCCCGTTCTCTGTCTTCTGCTCAACGGCGGTCTTGGCGATCGACGGCGGCGGCGGAAGCAGCAGATCGAGAATCCGCTCTTCCGCGCGCTCCTGCGCCAGATCTTCGACCTCCTCCTCGCGCTCGGCGCGGACCATCGCGATCGCGCTCTCGACGAGATCCCGCACCATGGATTCCACATCCCGGCCGACGTAGCCGACCTCGGTGAACTTGGACGCCTCCACCTTTATGAAAGGCGCGCCCGCGAGCTTGGCCAGCCGGCGCGCGATCTCCGTCTTGCCCACGCCCGTAGGCCCCACGAGGATGATGTTGTTGGGCGAGATCTCGTCGCGGATCGCGTCAGGAGCGCGCTGCCGGCGCCAGCGATTGCGCAGCGCGATCGCGACCGACTTCTTGGCGTCGTCCTGCCCGACGATGTACCGGTCCAGCTCGGCGACGATCAGCTTGGGCGTCAGGTCGGCCAGGCGCGCGAGCGCCTGGAGCGTGCGGGGAGACGCCATCAGGTTGGCTCGAGGACCGTGATGTTCGTGTTGCTGTAGATGCAGATCTCGCCCGAGATCTCCAGCGCCTTGCGCACGATCTCGCGCGCGGGGAGATCGGTGTGCGCCACGAGCGCGCGCGCCGCAGCGACCGCGTACGAGCCGCCCGAGCCGATGGCGAGGATACCGTCGTCGGGCTCGATGATGTCGCCAGTGCCGGAGATGATGAAGCCGTGCTCGGCGTCGGCGACGGCGAGCAGCGCCTCCAACCTGCGCAGCACGCGGTCGCTGCGCCAGTCCTTGGCCAGCTCCACCGCCGCGCGCTGCAGATTCGTGGGATACTTCTCGAGCTTCTCCTCGAACTTCTCAAACAGAGTGAACGCGTCGGCGGCCGCGCCGGCGAAGCCCGCTACGAGCTTACCGCCGCGGAGGAGGCGGACTTTCTGCGCGTTCGACTTCATCACGGTCTCGCCGATCGTGACCTGTCCGTCGCCGCCTACGGCGACCTCGCCGTTGCGGCGGACGCAGAGAATCGTGGTGGCGCGGATGACCGGAATCACGTGGGGCATGCAGGAATAATATCACTCCGGCAGCCCCGGCCCTGTTGCGGGAGCGCGCCGCTAGCTTCAGATGATGCGCCTCGAGTACGTCCCGATAATCCTGGGAGTCCTGGTCCTGCTGGCCGCGGCCGGCGTGATCTACGACGCCTTCGTGCCCGCTGGGCTGCACCGGTTCCGCGAGCGGCGCCGGCGCGCGAGAGCGGAAAGGAACCGGAACGGGCAGGCGCTGATCGGGGCGGGCATGGCCGCCATGGGCGCCGCGCTCATGGGCAGCGACATCTGGCGGTTCGGGACGGTCGCTGTGCTCTTCGGCGCGGTGCTCCTGGCGGTGGGCGGGATCATGAACCGCGCGTACCTGAAGGAGACGCTGCTGAACCGCGGCGCCGCGCGCCGGCGAGATCCGGACGACCAGCCGCCGGAAAGCCCCCCGCCTTCGGGGAGCTACCGGATCCGCTAAGACAACGGCCACATAGAACTGATAAGCTGCGAGCGGCCAGCGAAGAACGCTGCCAGCTACGCGCTGCCTACGATTCTGACCGTCAACATCGTCGGCAGCTCGCAGCTGGAGGCTTCTAGCTGGCAGCTCGCAGCTTGGCTTTTCTATGTGGCAGTTTACCTATCCACGCGGATGCGCCTTCTGATGCACCTGCTTGAGCCGCTCGACGCTGGTATGGGTGTAAATCTGCGTCGTGGAGATCGACGCATGGCCCAGCAGCTCCTGCACCGCGCGAAGGTCGGCGCCGGCATCCAGCATGTGCGTGGCGAACGTGTGCCGCAGCGAGTGCGTCGAGAGTCCGGCGCTCTCGTTGACCCGGCCGAGGAGCTTCTTGACCGCGTTCTGAATGGTGCGCACGCTCATGCGCTTGCCGCGCGCGCTCAGGAAGAACGCTTCCCTGTCGGGGCCGCTCACGCCCACGGCGCGCGCCAGCTCGTCGCGCTTCGACTCGTAGTTCCGGAGCGCCAGCGCCGCGTGGTCGCCGATCGGAATGATGCGCTCCTTTCTCCCTTTCCCGCGCACCTTCACCTGCTGTGACAGCAGGTCGAGATCCGACCGGTTGATCCCGCGCAGCTCGGACAGACGCATTCCCGTCGAGTAGAACAGCTCGAGAATCGCGAAGTCGCGCACGTCGCCGAACCTGCCCTCCCGCGCCCGCAGCTCGGCCGACGCGAACACGATCTCGGTCTGCGTGCGGTCGAGATAGCCCGGGAGATACTTGCCGAGCTTGGGCGAGCTGACGCCGCGGGCCGGGTTGGCTTCGACCTTCTCGTTGCGGTGCAGGTACTTGTAGAACGTGCGCACGGCCGACAGCGCGCGGGCGATCGACCGGCGGTTGAGGTTGCGGCGCGTGAGGTGCGACAGGAACCCGCGGATCGCCAGCCGGTCGATCCCGTCCCACGTCCATTTCTGCCCGCCGTAATAGTCGCCGAGGTATTCCACGAACTCGGACAGATCCCGACGGTACGCCACGAGCGTGTTGGGCGAGACGTCGCGCTCCTTCTCGAGATGAGTCAGGAAGTCTTCCAGCAGATTCGCCCTCGCCCGCGCGCGCTTCGTCACTCGCGCACCGCCGGCTCCGGCGCGAGCGCGATGCCGGTCTCCGCGATCCAGGCGCGAAGGTCGGACAGAGCCCGCACCGAGATCAGCTCGCGCTTCCTTTTCTTGTCGCGAACCTTCGCCGGCAGATCGTCCACCAGGCCGAAGTTCGCGTTCATCGGCCGGAAGTGCGCCGGATCCGCTTCGCGCATGTAACGGTACAGCGCGCCGAACATCGTCGTGGGCGGCGGCACCACGGGCGCATCGCCTTCCAGCAGCCGCGCCATGTTCAGGCCGGCGAGCAGACCGGTGGCCGAGCTTTCGGTGTAGCCCTCGACGCCGGTGATCTGCCCGGCGAACAGCACGCGGTCGTCGTCGCGCGCGGAGAGGTGCGGCGTGAGCGCGGCCGGCGCGTTCACGTACGAGTTGCGGTGGATCGAGCCGTAGCGCAGAAACTCCGCGTTCTCCAGGCCCGGGATCGAGCGAAACACGCGCTGCTGCTCGGGGATGCGCAGCCGAGTCTGGAAGCCGACGATGTTCCACATGCGACCCCCGCGGTCTTCCTGGCGAAGCTGCACCACAGCGTACGGTCGCTCGTGCGTGCGCGGATCGCGCAGGCCGACCGGCTTGAGCGGCCCGAAGCGCAGGGTATCGCGCCCCCGCTTCGCCATCTCCTCGACGGGCATGCACCCCTCGAAGTACGGCGCCTCGTCGAACTCGTGGCCGTGGAACTGGTCAGCCTCGGTGAGCACGTCGATAAACCGCTCGTACTCCTCGCGCGTCATCGGGCAGTTCAGGTACGCGCCCTCGTCATCGGCGCCGGACTCCATCGTCTCTTTCCCGTAGCGCGACGCGCGGAACGCCACGCTCTCGTCGATCGATTCGAAGGATACGATCGGCGCGATCGAATCGTAGAACGCGAGCGAGTCCGCGCCGAGCCGCGCGCGGATGACCGAGGCAAGCGCGTCCGAAGTCAGCGGGCCCGTCGCCACGATGCAGGGCGCGGTTATCGTCGTCGCCTCCTCGCGCACCACTTCTATCAATGGATGGCTCGTGACGCGCTCGGTCACGGCGGCCGCGAACACGTCGCGATCGACGCCCAGCGCGGAGCCGGCCGGAACTCGGGCGACGTCGGCGCACTCGAGAATCATCGAGCCCAGCTCCCGCATCTCCGCCTTGAGCAGCCCATGCGCGGACGACAGCTCGGTGCTCTTGAACGTGTTGGAGCAGACCAGCTCGGCGAGCCGGTCGGTCTTGTGAGCCGGGGTCTGGCGCACCGGCCGCATCTCGTGCAACCGGACCGGCTGACCGCGGGAGGCGAGCTGCCAGGCGGCCTCGGACCCGGCCAGGCCGCCGCCGATCACGTGTACAGGGGGTCGGGAGCTCGTCACGTCTCAAAGCTATCGAAAATCGCGCGGGCGATTCAGGGAACCAGGGGTAATATTACCTATAGGCCGAAAGAGTTTTTGGCTCCAGGAGGCAAACGTGCGCCCGTTCTTTTTGCTCGCCGCGATCCCCTTCGCTCTCGGATGCGCCCAGCAGTCGGCGATGCGCGTCCCGGCTCTGCCGACGGACGAACCGCTGCACGTGCGGCTGTTCTCGCCCGCCGCCGGCGCGGTCAACTACGAGCTGAGCGAGCCGGCGTATGTCGCGATCTTCGCGATCCGACGCGGCGACGGAATCAGCATGATTTACCCGCACTTCCGGAGTCAGATGGACTTCCGGAGCAAGGCGGGCTTCAACCAGCAGCTCGTCCACCGCCTCAACACATCGCGGGCGTACTCGATGAGCGCTGGGTATGACTCCAGGGTGCTGCTCGGACAAGCGGACGCGTATTACGTGATCGCATCGAAGTACCCTCTCCCCGTGGAAGGAATCCTGCAGTCACCGTGGGCGCTTCGCAGGCTCGTGGGCGCGGACCTATTCCGCGCGACAAACCTGAGCGATACGTGGTATGCGCTCGAAGAGATGCTGGTCGAAGGCCTGCCCGATGACGCGTGGGCGTCGGACGTGTATCTCAACTGGCGCGCCCCCTTCCCCACGTTTGCCACCGACCCGCGACGATTTTTGGAGTACTGCGGCGATGGACGCAGTTACATGGCTCTGTCACTCCTCGACACCGGCCGGTGCTACACTAACCGGCGCAGAGTTACCACGACGCCTGTGGTTCCGGTCGTCGAAGTCAAGCGACGCAATCCACCGAAAAAGCCGTTCGACCGCGACCCGAGCGTGCCGCTGCCGCCCGATCAGATCGTGGCGCGAACCTCCCGCAGCGGAAGCGAAGTCGTCGGCCGCGCGCGATCCCGCAGTGAAGACGTGTCCAGGCGAGGCGAGACCGGCCGCGAATCCGACCGGCGCCGAGGCGAATCCGTTCGTCCCACCGATCGTGAAGTGAGCCCGATCAGGCAGCAGCCGGCCGCGCCCCCGCCCGCACCTGCCCGCGCGACTGAATCGCGGCCGCAGCAGCAGCCGTCACGACCGGAGGTAGAGCGCCCGGTTCCGAAGCCGGATAACTAAGAACGCTGCGTGCTGCGTGCTGCGTGCTGCGTGCTAACTGCCACAGCATGAGCTCGAGCGAAAACGGGTAGGTGGAGGCTCGGTAGCAGTCGTTTCTCTCGAGGATGTAAAGATGCGCCCGCTCGTGATTCTCGCAGCCGCACTGCCGCTGGTTTTCGGTTGCGCGCAGCGATCGGCCATGAAAAGCTCCGCTCTTCCGAAGGATGGGTCGCTGCAGGTCCGCCTCCTGACGCCGTCGTTGGATCGCATGTCGCTCGATTACGTCCTCAGCGAGCCGGCCTACGTAGCGATTTTCGCTGTCACGCCGAGACACGGGATAAGCCTCGTCTTCCCGTACTCGATGCATCAGGTCGACCGGCCGAGCAAGCAGGGGGTCAACCAGCTGTGGCCGTACCGCACCAGCGGACGCGCTTACTACATCATCGCCTCCAGGTATCCCCTGCCACTCGAAGGGATCCTGCAATCGAGGTCTTTGCTTCGCCGGCTCGTCGGCGAGGAGGCGTTCCGCGCCACCAACCTGTCCGATACCTGGGATGCGCTTAACACCGTTATAGTAGGGACGCTTCCGGACCAGGCGTGGGCGTCGAGCGCGAGCGCGTACCGGACGGTCGCTTCCTTCAGGTTGGGAGACCCGCTCACGGCTGGCCGGCAGGCTTTTTTCAGCCAGCTGTTTTCTTACGGACGGTCCTACCGCTAGTGGCTGTCCGGGATCATTTCCGCGATCCCGGGTATCAGCCCTGTAGATCGCTAGCGCTGGCTTGACTTCCCGCCGGGAGATTCAGATGCGCCAGCTCGCCTTGCTCGCCGCTTCGATTCCGTTTGCGCTCGGCTGCGCTCAGCAGTCGACCCGGCGGCCAGCCGACGTCCCCACGGACCAACCACTGCAGGTACGACTGCAAAACCCCACCGGCGGAGGGCTGACTTACACACTGAGCGAGCCTGCATACGTCGCGGTCTTCGCGATCTCGCGGCGGGGAGGCGTCGGTCTGGTGCATCCTAATCTCGAGAGCCAGGTACATCTCGCCAGCCGCGCCGGAACCAATCAACTGACCGTCGACGGCCGGGCGAGAGCGTCGATTTACAACGTCGACCGTTCGGTCGAGCAGAGCGGCATACTCGCCCCCGCCGATGCCTATTACATAATCGCGTCGAAGCATCCCCTCCTGGCGGTCGGGGAGATGATCCGGTCGCCGCGCGTGCTGGGGTCCTTCCTGGATCAGTTCCGCGCGACGAGCCTCTCGACGGCCGGTGAGGCGATCGGGGCCGCACTGGCAGAGGGATTGCCCGTCGGCGACTGGGCAGAGGACACTTACTTCGGCTCCCGCCTGCCCTTCCAGTCTATCGCGGCCAGACGGAGCGCATTCCTGGCGCATTGCCCCCCGATAGGGACCAACTCCGTCCCGATGACCTCCACCGGACAGTGCGAAAAAACGGGCGGTAGGCAGCGCTGACACGTAGCCGGGTGCTGGCGCGCTAACTGCGGTTCAGAACGATCGTC
>JANLGX010000049.1 GCA_024654005.1 Gemmatimonadaceae bacterium
CTCCTCGGAGATCACCGGCAGCTGCTCGGCGCGTCCCGGGTTGATGCCGATGTCGACGCGGATCGGGCCGACCGGCGAGCGGTAGCGCACGCCGAAGCCCGGCGTCACGGCGGCGCGGCTGCCGGGAAGCGATTGATCGATGTTCTGCGTCACGACGCCGGCGTCGATGAACACCGCGCCGGAGAGCTGCCGCCACACGAGGAAGCGCAGCTCCACGTTCGCCTCGGCCACCGTGTTCCCACCGAGCGGGCGCGGCTGGAAATCCTCGTCCTGAAACGCGACCGAATTCGGATCGCAGTCAGTGATCGGCGCCGGCTCGGGGCAGGCGAGCGGTCCGTCCTTCGACAGCTTCCCCGCGCGCAGCTCCGCGGTGGAGACGGTGAGCACGCGGGGCCCGAGCTGGTTCTCCCCGAATCCGCGCACCGATTGCGCGCCGCCGGCGAAGAAGCGCGTGCGCGGGTGCAGGATCTGCTCGCCTTCCAATCCGCCGAGCGCCTCGCCCGTGCTCGCGACTCCCTTGACCCAGCCGAGGCGAATGTGCCCGCCGACCACGCCGCGCCGGCGGATCCGCCGGAACACCGCTGCCTCGGCGGACGCGCGATTGTAGCGATAGTCCGATGCGGTGAAGCCGGACGCGTGCTCGAGCGCGGTGCGGCCGCGGAAGCCCTGGCTGGGGGAGAACGGATCGTTGGTGCGGTCGATGTTGCCAGTGAGCGTGAGCGGCGAGATGCGCTGAGTTCTGCGGAGGGCGTCCAGGGTCGGACGGTCGCACACGCCGAAGTTGACGCAGAAGTACACGTCTCCGGCCTCGACGGTCGTCACCTCGAAGCGGTAGTTGAGGCTGGCCGGCGCCCGCAACGCCACCTCGCGGGTGAACGTCGCGCTCGAGCCGTAGCCGCGGTCCACGTAGATGCCCGGCGCGCTGCGCCGGTGCGTGAAGACCGACAGCGCGAGGGCGTTGCGCGCCGAGCCGAACCACGGCTGCTGCAGCTCGGCGCTGGCGTTGTACGTGGGCGCGAAATAGCGGCCCCGGTCGCTGCCGACGTTCACGTAGTTGTCCGAGAAGATCAGCTTGTTGTTCAGCTGCTCGGCGAGCACGTTGCCGACGGCGCCGGTGACCGTCAGCCGCCGCGCTCCGCCAGTGAAGTTGTAATTCGTGTATCTGCCTTCGGCCTGAACGAAGTCCGCGGTAGTGAAGCCGAAGCTCGCCCGCGCTTCGCGCGGCGGAGACTCGACCAGCGTAATATCGACGATCTTGGTGGAGTCGACTCCCGTCTCCTCGGTCGACAGCTCGATGACTGCGCGGCGGAAGAGGTTCGATTCGTACAGGTTTCGCTGGCTGCGCAGCAGGTCCGTGCGGTGGTAGAGATCACCCTCCTCGAACGTCAGCGAACGCCGGATCGTGCGCACGGAGACCTGCTCGTTCCCGTGGACGTGGATGCTGTCGATGGTCGTGAGCCAGCGCGGATTGAGCGTGATCGCGACCGACGCCGACAGTCCGTCCCGGGCGAGCGCGATGGACGTGTCCACGATCGCGTCGGCATAGCCGCGGTCCCACAGCGCGGTCTCCAGCCGGAGGCGCATGGAGTCGAGCTTGATCATGTTGAGCGGGTCGCCCCGCTTGAGCAGCGTGCGCCACGCGATCGCGCGGTTCGGGAGAACGGGGGCGGTCTGCGTGATGGAGACGTCGCTGACGACCGTGGGCGGGCCCTCGTCCACCAGAAACGTGACGGCGACCTTGTCCCGGTTCCGCGGGGCGATCACCGTGTCTACCTGCGTCTCGCGGAAGCCGCGCTTCCAGTAAAACACGCGCAGCCGGAGCATGTCGCGGATCAGCTCGTCCCGGTCCAGGTAGCGCCGCTCGTAGAACAGCTTGCTCTTGTTGAACCAGCAGATCGGCCGCAGCGCGAAGCTCTGGCAGTGCGACTCGTCGGTGACGATGCTCTCGCGCAGCTCGTCGACCTTGAGCGACTCGACGCCCTGGAATTTGAGGTCGACTACCTCCGGCTTTTCTTCCTCGTCCTGGGCCGAAGCGGGGGCCGGGGCCAGCGGCCCGGAGACCGCGGCGAGGCACAGGAACAGGGCGGCGCCAGCCTTGGAGAGGGCCCAGCGCCTCGGACTCGGGTGCATGCCCCCCGCAGGAGCAAGCAGTGGGCCGTTAGAGGCCCTCCAGAAGGGCGTCGTTACTGGGGGTGGAGGCGATCCGCTTGATCAGCCATTCCATGGCCGAAGTGGAGGGCATTTGCTGGAGGCCCCGCCGCAGGGTGTACACGTGATCGAGCTGCTCGGGCCGGAAGAGCTTTTCCTCCCGGCGCGTGCCGCTCGTTCCGATGTCGATCGCCGGGAAAATGCGTTTTTCCGCGAGCGTCCGGTCGAGCTTGATCTCGCAGTTTCCGGTGCCCTTGAACTCCTCGAAGATGACGTCGTCCATGCGCGAGCCGGTCTCGACGAGAGCGGTCGCGATGATCGTGAGCGAGCCGCCGCCGTGCTGCTCCGCGACCGCGCGGGCCGAGCCGAAAAAGGCCTTCGGCTTGGCCATCGCCGTGGCGTCGAGACCGCCGGACAGGGTGCGGCCGGTGCCGCGCTCAACGGTGTTGTGCGCGCGCGCCAGGCGCGTGATCGAGTCGAGCACGATCACGACGTCGCGGCCCAGCTCCACGAGACGGCGCGCTCTCTCGAGCGTGATCTCGGCGACGTCGGTATGGCGGTTCGCGGGCATGTCGAAGCTGGACGCGACGACCTCGCCGTAACCCCACGTAATCATCTCGCTGACTTCCTCGGGGCGCTCGTCCACCAGCAGCACGAGCAGCACCGCCTGCGGGTGATTCACCGCGACTCCCTCGGTGATCGCCTGCAAGAGCATCGTCTTGCCGGCGCGCGCCGGCGCCACGATCAGCGCGCGCTGGCCGTAGCCGATCGGCGCGATGAGGTCGATGGCGCGGCGGGTCAGCTCGGGCCCGCCCTTGGCGGGCTTGCCGGTCTCCAGCTTGAGCTTGCGGTCGGGATACGACGCCGTGAGCGAGCCGAAATCGGGGCGCCTTGCTACTGTCGCGGGTTCGGCATCGTTGATAGTCCGGACTTCCACGACGACCGTGCGATTACGGTGATCGGGGCCCGTCGTCGCGTTGATCTCGTCGCCGCGGCGCAGTCCCAGCTGGCGCACGATATGTCCCGGCACCGAGGGATCCGACGGGTCGGGCAGGTAGCTGTTGGCGGCTCGTCGAATGAACCCGCTGTCGCGTTGCGGATCGAACCAGCCGGTTACTTCCGCGTCGGCGACGATCGGCGCGGACGGCTGTTGGTCCTGCTGCTGCTGTTGCTGTTGCTGTTGCTGCTGCGGCTGGCGGTCGCGGCGCGGACCGTGTCCGCGTCCCCGCCTGCCGTGCCGCGGGTTTGGCCCGCGGCGCCCGTTCCTGCGGGTGTCGCCGTCGGCCGGCGATCCCTGCTGATTGCGCTGACTGTTGCCACCCTGTTGCCGGCCGCGGGGGCGGTCCTGCTGCTCCTGGCCGGTGGGATAGTTGCGCTCGGGGTTGTCGCCCGGAGCCGGCGAGCCGGGCCGGTCGTCGGACCGGTCCTGCACCGAAGGCTCGGCTCTCGGCTCGTCCGTGACGGACGGCGGCTGCGGATTCGTGTTGTCTGGATCCATGGATCGTGAAGCGGGGTTATTGCTCCCGTTTCCGGCGCCTTTGCGCCGGACGGGCGTGGTCCTCGCAAGCGGCACTCGCCGCCGAGGTTTAGCTCCTGCCTGGGGTCTGCTGCCTGTCGGAAAAGATCTCGCGGCTATGAAGCCATACGGCATTGCCGTAGCACCGCGGGAATCAAACGGTCGCAGGGAGTAGCGGGGAACTCACGCGGCTTACCGCGACCTGCATTCTCAAGATAGACGCGCGGTGGACAGCGCGGTCACACCACAATGCTAGTGGTTATGCCAGGGAATGTAAAGCAAGGGGTACAGGCTCCAGGAATATTCCAAGGGGAATCCAGGCCGTGGGCTTTGAGCGGATCAGCTCTCAGCGATCAGGCAACTGACATTCGGACGTGTCACTATATGTGGCCTGCCAAATCCCAGGAACGTCCGAATCGCAGTTGCTGATTGCTGATAGCCAACAGCTCACTGCTCACGGCCTGGATTCCGTTCGGAATATCCCAGGAGCTTATCTTCCGCGACGATGCCCGACTCACCCGACGTAACTGTTCTTGTCCGGCAAGCGGTCGACCGGTACAAATCCGACGGCGAGATGGGTCCGTTACAGGCCGCTCTCTCCGCGCTTCCCGATGCCGCGCCGGCGATTCTCGCCGAGGCCGTGGAGCCCTTCCGCGACATGCCCGAAGTCGCCGGCCCGGTGTACGAGCGGATCGTCGCGGCCGAGCCGGACAACGCCCGCGCGCTCGTCATTCTCGCGAACGCCTACTGGCTGAGCGGCCGCGGGCCCGACGTCGTGGGCGAGCTCGCGACACGCGCGATCGCCGCCGACGCGACGAACCGCGGCGCGTGGCACCTGTGGGCGCTTGCCGAAGGAAATCCACGCGAGCGGACTTCGCGCTGGAAGCAGGCGTCGGCGCGGTTTCCCGACGATCTGCTCGCGCGCGCGAATCTCGCCGACAACGCAGCCGCGCTCGCCGGCGCGGAGCAGGATTACGAGGCGCTCGATCTCGCGATCGACAGCTACGAAGAGCTGCTGGAACGATCGGACATTCCCGAGCAACGCGAGGCGCTCGCGAAGGCCATCACGACCTTGAAAGGCTGGAAGTTCTAGGGCGCCGCGGCCGGCGGACGCGCGACCTTGTTGCTGATTCCGTCCGATACGTAGCGCGCACCCACACCGGGCCGGTCCAGCGCGTCGAGCGTCCGCTCCAACTCTTCGCCGTACACCTGCACGCGGCTGATGCTCAGCGGATTGAAATTCGGGTCGTACGGACTGCGAGTCGGTCCGCCCGACACATCGAGGATCGCGTCGAAGTCGTAGGCCACCACGCGTCCGCTCTTCGGGTCGCGCCAGGACCCGCGCTGCGCGAGCGCGCGGTTCTTCGGCCAGACGCCGAGCGGGAGGGCGAAGGTGCGAACCTTGTAGCCCGGTACGGCCGAGTCGATCGCCATCACCCCGCGCGCGATCTGCTCCTGCACGAACGCGTCGTCGTATTTGGCGAGGTTGGCATGCCAGAGCGTGTGGTTGCACAGCTCGAAGCCGCGCTCCGCGAGGAAGCGCACCTTGGGGAAGCGCCACTCGCTCTTCTGCCCCTCGATGCCCTTGTCACCGAACAGCGAGCGCCCGGCGTCGGCGCCGGACAGAGTGCAGAAGACCGCCAAGTTGGTCCAGTCCGGGTGGCGCGAATTGAACTCCGTCAGGATGCCCACGGCGGAGTTGGGGTCGATCTCGAGACGGCCGTTTCGCTCGATGTAGCGGAACTGGCCGGGCGAAGCGTCGTCGAACACGAGCACTACGGGCGAGAGCCCGGCGGGCAGGTTCAGGTCGCGGTCCAGAATCTGCGAGATGGTGACCGGCCGGTAGCCCCTCCGGTACAACAACTCCAGATCCCGCCTGAAACGCGCATGCGACCGCTGCCACCTGCCTTCCTCTTCTCCGATGAGATGATATTCCAGCACCGGAATGCGCCCCAGCTCGTTCGGAGCCCGGGATGGATCGCCGGGGCCGGCCGTTGAGGCAGTTTGACCGGCAACCACCTGGCCGCCAGACACCACTGACGGTGTATCAGATTCAGCCGTCCGGCCGGTATCATCCGGGTCCGCATCCCCCTTCGTATCGGAACATGAGACAGACAGCCCGATGAAGATCGACATCGAGAGCAGACGCGCCGCCCTGCGCGAGCTCTGGCACAGGAAGGTGACGCCCAACCCGTGGTGGGTCGGCGGATTGGGTGCCGCGCTTGCGGGCATGTTGCTCCTGAATTCGTGGCTGGTGACGTGCGGCTTCGAGGGCTGCCCCAGTGCGAGCGAGATCCGTGCCTTCCGCCCGTCGCAGGGTGGCCAGATTCTCGATCGCAACGGAGTGCTGCTCGGACGGCTGGAGACTGTGCGGCGGCTCAACGTCTCGCTTTCGACGGTCCCGGTGTTCGTGCAGCAGGCCTTCATCGCCGTGGAAGATCGCAGGTTCTACCAACACAATGGAACCGACTGGCGCGGGTTCGTGCGCGCTTTCGCCCGAAACTTGAAGTCGCTGGGGATCCGCGAGGGATTCTCCACGATTACGATGCAGGCGGCGCGCAACACGTTCGTGGTGAACCAGTATCGCGGGCGCACGCTCCGGCAGAAAATGCTCGAGCTGCGGCTGGCCAAGCTGATGGAAAGGTCGCTCACCAAGCAGGAGATACTCGAGCTGTATCTCAACGTGATCTACATGGGCAACGGCGTGTACGGCGTCGAAGCCGCGAGCCGTGACCTGTTCAACAAGAGCGTGAAGAACGTGACGCTCCCCGAAGCCGCGACGCTCGCCGCGCTGCCCAAGGCGCCGTCGTACTACAGTCCGCGGCGGAGCGCCAACCGCGCGCTCGCGCGGCGCAACCTGGTGCTCGACCTCATGGTGCGCGATGGATTCGTCTCCGCCGAGCGCCTTCCCGGGCTGAAGGCGACGCGGATACGAATTCACGGGGAAGGCTGGTACCCCGACCAGAGCAACGATTCGTACGCGCTCGACGCGGTCCGAGCGCTGGCCGACTCGGTGATCAAGGGTACGCGCCTCGATCTGAGTGAGCTGACCGTGTACACCTCGCTGGACGCGCGCGCGCAGCGCGCTGCCGACGCGGCCGTGCGGCGGCGGGCGGCGTCCATCGGCCGGAACGTCGAGGGCGCGATGGTCGCGATCGATCCGCTCACGGGCGACATCCGCGCGCTGAGCGGCGGGCGGAGATTCCGGCGCGGCACCTTCAACCGCGCGCTGTACGCGAAGCGCCAGCCGGGCTCCGCCTTCAAGCCGTTCGTGTACGCCGCGGCGTTGAGCGCCGGCTACGGCACCGCCACGGAAGTGGACGATGAGCCGATCACCGTGCGTATGCAGGGACGGATCTGGGAGCCGAAGAATTACGGCGGCAACTATCTGGGACGGACTACGTTCCGGCAGGCGCTGATTCACTCGGCGAACGCCGCGACCGTGCGCGTGTCGCAGGTGGTGGGCGAGCAAAGGATCATCGAGACCGCGCGCAAGAACGGCATCACCGCCGAGTTGCAGCCGATTCCTTCTATCGCGCTCGGCGCGCTCGAGGTCACGCCGCTGGAACTGGTCACGGCGTACGCCCCGTTCGCGAACGGCGGCTTCCGCGTGAAGCCGCGTCTGGTGCGTCGGTTGGAGGCGGGCGACGGCAAGATCCTGTACAGCCAGGAGGTGGAGCGCGAGCAGGTGATGGACCCGCGCGACGCGTACCAGCTGACGTCGATGCTGCGCGGCGCGATCGACTTCGGAACCGGGCGCGCGCTGCGCGACTACGGCGTGCGCGGCATGGTCGCGGGGAAGACGGGCACGACCAACAACGCCAGCGACGTGTGGTTCATCGGCTACACGCCGACGATCGTCGCCGGCTTCTGGTTCGGGTTCGACGAGCCGCGGTCGATGGGCTCGAGCGCGGCGGGCGGGCGGCTGGCCGCGCCGGCATGGGCGGAGTGGTATCGCGGCGGGTGGCGCGAGAGCGCGACCGCCGACGCGTCGTGGGATCCACCCGACGGGATGATCATGCGCGTGATCGACCCCACTACGGGCTACCTGGCGAACGAGTGGTGCCCCAACCGCCAGAGCGAATGGTTCGAGCCCGGCACCGAGCCGACCGCGATATGTCCGCAGCATGCGGAGCCGGTGTACGAGTGGGAGGACGAGCAGATGGAAGGTTGGAAGGAAGTTCCCGAGGCGATCGACTCCCTGGGCCGCAGCCTCGGCCGCCGGCTCCGCCGCATCTTCCGCTGGTAGCGCGTCGTAAAGGGTGAGCGAGTGAGCCCGTGCGCGGGCGGGTCATGCGCGCGCGGGCTGCGGGCCCGGGTACTCCGCTGCGGCGCTACGCTCGCAAACTACGCTCGCTAGCACGCGCCTTCGCGGAGCACCCGGGCGCCGCAGGCCCTCCCAAGCCTGTGAGAGTCCTGCTGTCGTACGCTCCGCGCACCGGACCGGCCCTCGCCTCGGGACGGTTCGCTTGGCGCGCTTACGGCGGCGGTGAGGGGACGGCGGTTTGACGGCGGAGGGGAGCAGGGGCACATTCCCCAGCGATGCTGACACCGGCCGGGCACGACGCGAGGGAGGCCGTGCTCAACGCGAGATTCCAGGCGTTGTCCACCGCGGCCGCGTTCGTCGTCACGACCATCGGCACCGCGGTCCTGGTCGGGTGGGCGCTCGACATCGACCTGCTCAAGCGGGTCGCGCCCGGGCTGCGCGTCATGAACCCCATGAGCGCGGTCGCTTTCGTGCTGTGCGGCTTTTCCCTGGCGCTCCTGCGCGAGAGCCGACTCACTTCGCTACGCAGGCTCGGCGCGCAGCTCCTCGGGGCCGCCGTCCTTCTGATCGGCGCGACGGAGATCGTCGCGACGATCACCGGGTCCGGCATCGAGCTCGATCGCCTGCTGTTCCGCGCGCAAGTCGAGCAGCCGGGCGCGTCCGGCAGCAACGAGATGGCCACCAACTCGGCGATCGCCTTCATGCTGTTCGGCCTGGCACTGGTGTACTTCGGCGGCCGGACGAAGCTCAGCCACCGCCTGTCGCAGGTGACGGCCACGCTGGGCACGATCCTCGGATTGGTCCCGCTGATCGCGTACCTGTACGGCGCCGACATGGAGCACGGATTCGGCGCGCTCGTTCCGATGGCCGCGCATACCGCGCTGTCGTTCGTCATGCTGGGCACCGGGCTGCTCATCGCGCCCGGCACGCAGGCGATCAAGCTGATATCGCGGGCGGATCAGGGCGGAAGAATCGTGCGGCGATTTTTCCCCGCGGTCGTCGTGACAATCTTCTTCCTTGGATACCTCAGGCTCGTGGGTCAGCACGCGGGCTGGTACGAGACCGAGATGGGAGCGGCATTGATGGTCGCGGCCACGATCGTGGCGCTGGGCGCGCTCCTCTGGTGGAACACCGCGCTGATCTCGAGCTCCGATCAGCGCCGGCTCGCGATGGAATCGGCGCTGCAGCTGTCGGAGTCGGCCTTGCGCGCGGCGAACGAAGCGCTCGCGCTGCAGGTCCGAACCGACAGCCTCACCGGCGTCGCCAACCGGATGGCGCTCGACGAGGAGCTGGCGCGCGCCATTCAGAACGTGCATCGCTACGAGAGCGAGATCTTCTCGGTGCTGATGATCGACGTCGATTACTTCAAGCGATACAACGACAGCTTCGGCCATCTGGCCGGTGACGAGGTGTTACGGTCGGTCGCGCAGCTGCTCGACACGACCTGCCGCGCCACGGACATCGTCGGTCGCTACGGCGGGGAAGAGTTCGCGATCGTGCTGCCGCACACAATCGAGAGCGGAGCGCGCCTGATCGCCGAGCGCCTGCGCGCGGTGGTGGAGACTCACGACTGGCCGCACGCTTCGATCACCGTGAGCGTAGGGATCGCGACTGCGTCAGCCGCGACCGCCGACGCGGACGAAGTACTGCACGAGGCGGACTCGGCTCTGTACATGGTCAAGCAGAGCGGGCGGAATCGTGTGTGTCACGCGATCGATGCGACGGTCGGGGCCAGCGCTGGCCCTGAGGGCTCAGAGCACTCCGATCCATTCTGACCTGCGGTCGCCGTAGCCCGGAAATATCGCATCCAGCCTGCTCGCGCCGAGGTGCCCGCTCGCGATCTCGGAGAACACTGCGCGGAAATCGGTCGTCAGTGCGAGGTCGCGCTGCTCGAACAGTTGCTCGCGCTCCAGCCCGGGCCAGCGGCCGTGCACTTTCCCGCCGCGCACCGCGGAGCCGATGGCGAACATCGCGCCCGCGTGACCATGGTCCGTTCCGCGGTTTCCGTTCTCGCGCGCCATTCTCCCGAACTCGGACATCGTGAGAATGACGACGTCGTCCATCTTGTCGCCGAGGTCGGTGACGAGCGCCGCGATAGAGCGCGCGAAGTCGTCGAGCCGGTTGGCGAGCTGCCCGGTCGCGCCGCCCTGATTCACGTGCGTGTCCCAGCCGCCGATGTCGGCGAAGGCGATCTCCATTCCGACGTCCGCCTTTACGAGCTGCGCGATCTGCAGCAGCCGGCGGCCGAAGTCGGTGCGCGGATACTCCGCGCCGTTGCGCGGCTGGTACCGCTGCGGGTTCGCCGCGCGCAGCATCTCGACAGCCTCGAACATCTCCCGGCCGGCGCCGTGCACGAGATCGGCGCTGCCCGTTCTATATAGAGCCTCGATCCGCTCGGCCTGCCCGCCGGCCGCGCGGATCGTGAACTGCTCGATCGAGTTCATCGCCACAGTGTCGGCGGATCCCTGCATGCTGCGCGGAGTCTGGGAGGACATGGCCACCCCGTGGAACGCGCTCGCTGCCCTGCACTCGTCGCACGTGCCCTCGACGGCGAGCAGACGGTTCAGCCAGCCGTCGGGCGTGGCCTTTCTGTCCGGCGTGGCGGTCTCCATGTAGTCCTGCGCGTCGAAGTGCGAGCGCGTGGCGGAAGGACTTCCCACGGCATGAATCGGCGCGAGCAGCTTGCGATCGTACAGCGGCTTGAGCGGCGCGAGCGCGGGGTGCAGCCCGAAGAATCCGTCCAGATCGATCGCGGCGCCTTCGGCGCGCAGTGACGGGCGCGGGATCGCGATGGACGGCCGCAGCGCGTAGTACGCGCGCTCGCCGTGTGGCACCACGAGGTTGAGTGCGTCCGCGGCGCCGCGCTGAAAGAGACAGATCAGCGTCTTCCCTTTCGCCGCGCCGGCGAGCTCCATGCCGAACGCGGTCCGGCGGAGAAAGCTGGGGCTGAGTCCCAGCGTCACGAGCGCGAGCGCTCCGGATTTCACGAATACTCTGCGTTGCACGAGCGTGCCCTCCTCAGCGCCGCTGAAATTCGGGGGAGCCCAGCGCAAGACCCACGATCTGAGCGAGCCCCTGGAGGCCTGCTCCGCTCGCGATCATCGGATGATCGCCGGAGAGCAGGATCGCGCGCGTGTCGGGCGACACCGAGCCGCCGAGCAGAGCCGACACGACCGCGTCGACCTGCTGCTCGCGCGGCGCCGACGAAAGGCCGGCGCCGATCGGAGCATTAGTCGCGCTTAGTCCCGGGAGTCGTCCGGCGGCGGCGGCCAGCCCGAAGTTGATCCGGTTGAGGATCGAGCCCGTGTTGATCCACGCGTCACCGGTCTCGGGATACCCGTTCGGCGCCTGGTGCGCGTACAGTGGCTGGCCCAGCAGCGCGACCGCGCCCGCGGTTCTCGGCGTGGGGTCGGGCTCCGCGCCCAGCGCCCTCGCGGCGCTCACGACGACCTCGAACGGCGACTTCACCTTGGAGCGGTACGCCGACGCCGCGAAGAACTCGGGCGACTGAATGATCGTGCGCAGCACTTCGCGGATGTCGCCGTCGGTGCGCGTGAACGTCGCGGCCGCGCGATCGACGAGCGCGGTGGAAGGCGTGTCGCTCACGAATCTCCGCGCGAGCTTGGTGGCGATGTAACGCGCGGTGCTCGGATGCCGCGCGACGATGTCGAGCACATCCTCGCCGTCCTCTATGCCGCGTCCGCCGGGGAGCGAATGGCCGAGCACGGTCTTGGGCGCCGCGTCGTGCATGATCGGGCGGAAGATGAAGCCGCCGCCCTCCTGCGGCGGACGGATCGTCCAGCCCGTGAGCGCGCGCGCTACCTCGATCACGTCCTGCTGCGTATAGCCGCCGTCCACGCCGAGCGTGTGCAGCTCGAGCAGCTCGCGGCCGTAGTTCTCGTTGAGCCCCTGGCGCATGCGGCGCGCCATCGGCCGGATCCGCGCCAGCGTTGGCCTGCCGCTATCGGCCATGCTGCGCGCGTTGTCGAGGTAGAAGAGCATCGCCGGGCTTTTCGCGACGAAGCCGAGCAGGTCGCGGAAGCTGCCGAACGCGCGCTCGCGGATGCCTTCCTCGTACGACCGCATATAGAACGGCTGCGGTCCGCCTTTACGGATGAAGACGTTGAAGTGGTTGAACCAGAAGTCGGTCATGACTTCCTGCAGCTGCCGCTCGCTGGCGACCGCGCGCGCGACTTTGGCCGATTGCAGATCGGTCACGACGGCGCGGAGCTGCTCGCCGCGTTGCCTGAACGCGATGCTGTCTTCCCGCGAGAGCGCGGCGCCGCTGTCGGCGCGGATCTGCCTGCGCTCGCGTTGCGCGGCGGCGTACTGCCGCACCAGATAGTTCTCGGGTTGGCCGAACGTGGCGTAGCGCGCGAGCGCGCGGTCGGCGGCTTCGTCAGGAATCCGGCTCGGATCTAGTTGCCGCTCGATCCACTGGTCGAGGCCCATCGCGCGGACCTTCTGCCCGTCGCTGGGGCGGGGGCCGAAGGCGAGCCGGTTGAGTGCGTGGAGGATTTGCTGATCCGCGGGCTGCTCTCGAAGGGCTTCTTGTCCGTGCAGCGGGACTGCGGAGACCAAGGCAACGACAACGGCGGACAGAATACGCATATCTCCCCGGTGAGGCATTCGGCCGGTTTGACTGCCGGCATCAGGGAACGTTAATGGCTCCGGGACGAGTGCAACCGGTACGGGGTAAAGGCCCCTTATCGAACGGTCGCCTTTTCGAGATAGCTCACCCGCTCTTCCCGCACGGACAGGTAGACCACGTCCCCCGGCCCGAACCCGACGATCGTCCGTCCCTTCGGGATTTGCACTCGCTCGACCAGGACGCCCTGGCGGTCGATGACGTCGTACACCGGTCCACCCGTAATCGCCTTCGTTGGGATGGTACGAATCCAGAGATTGCCGTGCGGGTCGACGCGGACCGAGCCCGCGAAGAACGCCGGCTTGTAGTCCGGCAGCACGCTCGGATCCACGAAGTCGACGTTCGTGTTCAAGCGTTGTCCGGAGGCAGCGGCCTCGGCCTGCCGCACGCCTTGCCGCGCATCCTGCCGCGCACCCTGCCGCGCTCCACCTCCGCCTCCCGGCCCGACGGGGGTCCCGAGCGGGGTCAAGATCTGGATCCTGGGCCCCACGGCGTCGATCGCCGCTTCCGACACGCCGAGGGCGGATCCTACCGCGACGAGCCCCTGCGCGCCGTCGCCCATCCTCTCACGCGCCGCTCTGAGCGAATCGAGGAAGGCGACCTTGTCGTCGTCGCTCAGGCGCTGCCAATCGAATGGAATCTTGGCCGACGACGTTCTGCTCCCGTCCGGACCGATCCAGTCGACGTGATAGTCACGGCCGCGGATAAACGCGATGGAGCCGTCGGGTAGCGCGGTCCAGTCGTCCACCACAGGCAGCGGATTCAACAGCGAGCGCATGCTGACTCGTCCGTCCTCGCCCGTGCTGATTTCCATCTTCACTTTCGGAGTCTTGATGAAACCGAGCGTATCGAGGCGCCGCGTCGCGAGGTCGATGCGGAGTATCGGCGCCGAGTCGGGAATTTCCGGCGGCCCAACGTTTACGCCGGTCGCTCCCGGTGCGCGCCGCAGCGGGAACATGCCCCGGTATACGAGTCCGCCTTTACCGTCGTACGCCGCGCCGCCCATCGCGCCCGCCAGCAATCCGGCGTCCCGCGCTCCGGGCATCGACATCACGCGGGCGACCTTGCCGGCCGGGTCGATCACGAGCATCGACAGTGAGGCGGGATCGGTGAAGAGGCTCGAATCTCCCTTGTACGCCAGCAGCCCGCCGAGCCGGCCGCTGTACGCGTTGCCGGTCGCGGAGGTCGAGTCGGCGACGACTGTAAAGGTCGATAGCTGGTCGTCGAACAGAACCAGGCGCCGCCTCGGCGCGTCGTTCACGAGCACGCCTGACGGAAGCGGGCGGATGCCGATTGCCGCGACGGGCTCGGCCGCGCGCGCGGTAATCGGGCCGAGCTGCCGGATCGTGTTGCGGTCCTGCGCGTTCGCCGCGCCGGCGAGCGCGAGCACGAGACCGAGTGTCGTTGCGATGGGATGCGTCTTCATGGGCTCACTTCCAGTGAAGGGCGTAGTTGAGATCAGCGTGGATCTAGTGTCGGATTATCGTCATGACCTGTCCGCCGCCGCCCGTGAACACCGCTCCGCCGGGGATCATTCCGCCGCCGGTGAACGTCGCCGTGCCGTGGCGGATGGACGCGAGATAGCGGGGCTCCAGGTAGCTGGCGACGTTAGCGGGCAGCATTCGCATCTGCTCGGCCGTCAACAGCTTCCTAATCGCGGGCGCGGCCTTGCTAAGCAAGTCGATCGTCTCTCTCCGCGCCCGCATGTAGCGATCATACACCGCGTCGCGATCATAGTTGTTCGGCAGCTCCGCG
>JANLGX010000054.1 GCA_024654005.1 Gemmatimonadaceae bacterium
TCATTTCGGTGGTTGTCGCACATTTTTTCTTGACTGGCCTCGAGACTGCTGAAGGGGAATCCAAGTCTGGAGTGTGGCAGTAGGGAGTTGGCAGTAGAGAGTAGCGAACGAGGTACTCCAAACTCCAGGACTCCCCACTGCCACACTCCGAACTTGGATTCCCCATCCTTCAATAGCGTCGCCTGTCACCGCCAGGTAATATCAGGAATCTACCACCGGACGTCCGATGATAACCGCGATAGTCCTCATCAAAGCCGAGCCCCGACTCATTCCGCAATGCGCGACCGCGCTCGCGGGAATCGAGGGCGTCTCGCAGGTGTATTCGGTGTCGGGCGAGTGGGATCTCGTGGCGATGATCGAAGTGACCGACTACGAGAGCGTCGCGCGCGTCGTGACCGAGCACTTCCCGACGGTTCCCGGCCTCGTTCACACCCAGACGCTGACCGCGTTCCGCGCCTACTCGAAGAAGGACCTGGAACAGGCCTGGGATATCGGCATCGAGTGAAGGCGGGGCGTTAGATGGCTCTTCTGCAGCCGGGTCCGGACGCGGCCAGCCGCGCGGCCCTCAGATACATCCAGCGTCTATTGCCGGGCGTGGACGCGGTCGAGGCCGGGCAGCTGTCGGATCCCGCGTTTCCTCGGATGGATCCGCCGCAGCTCGTCGCCGCGCCGATGCTCGGCGGCGGCGCGATGCGCGCGACCCGCGTCAGCGGCGAGCCCGAGGCGCGGTTCGCGGCATTTCTCGACGGAACTCAGAGCGTGCGGATCGTCGCGCGCCACGGCGGCGTGCCGATCGTGCTGGGCATCGTCGCGGCGGGGGTTCGCGAGCGCGTGGACCGCAGGCTCGTCACGTGGACCGGGTGCGCGCCGCGCGTCGAGCGCCGGTTGTATCTACCCTTCGCGTACGCGCCGGCGCTCGCCGGCGAGAGCGATTCCGCTTTCACCGTGGTGGACACAACCGACGCGAGCATGGGCGAGCTGCCGTCGCGCCATCCCACCGCGCTGCTCGAGAGCGCCATCAAATCGGTTCGGCGGGATCGCGAGCGCGTCGAGTCCGTGCTCGCGGAAGCGTGGTGCGCCGCGCGCGCGGAGCCGATCTGCATAGACGGCGGGATCGCAGCGAGCGCGCGCGTCGCGGCATCGGGCGTAGCCGTAGGCGTGGTAAAGACGCACAACACCATTCACGCCGACGGCGCAGATCTCGACGTCGTGCTCGGGCTCGCGCGGGGTGAGCGGACGCCGCCGCTCCGGATCCAGTCCGGCGGCCGCGCGCCGGTGTCGAGCTGGTATCTGCGGCTGCGCGACAACAAAGGCCACGACGCGACGTGGGGATTGGTGCGCATCGAAGCGTGCGACACGATCGCGTCCGACGCCGACGTGGACCGGATCTCCGGCTGGGTGCTGGCGGAAGCGGCGCCCCTGGCGCTGCCCGACGCGCGCTGGGACAAGATGAGCTACGGCGTGCGCAACTCGGAAGAGTTTCTCCGGGCGATCGCGTGAGCGAGCAGGCGCTCGGACGCGTAGTCGCGACGGAGCGGCGGCCGAACACGCCGCACCAGTTCCACTTCTGGACCGCGGTAACGTCGCCCGTTGGGATCGGGACGATCGTGCGCGTGGACGGCGAGCATCCGGTGGACGGGCAACTGCCGAAGATCTACGGCGCGGTGATAGAAGGATTCAGCTACAGCGATCTCGTCTCTCCGATGCACGATGTGCTCGGCCACGACGGCGAACCGTCCAGCGCGGGGTTCGCGCCCACCGAGCGCACGGAGATCCGGCTGTACACCGCCGCGGTCCTGCGGATGATCCCCGAGGAGCCGCTGCAGCCGGTGCCGATGGGCTCGGTCTTTCTCGCCGACGAGAACGACGTCGCCGTCGCGCTGCGGATGGACGGCTACCTGCGCGAAGGCGCGCGCACGGGAATCCCCATCGGGATCTACCACGCCGGGGGCACGGACGCGCCGATCTATCTCGACGCGGACTTTCTCGTGGGGCCCGAGGCGGCGCACCTGAACATCACCGGCGTGTCGGGGCTCGCGACCAAGACGAGCGCGGTGGAGTGGCTGCTGTCCTCGCTGTTCACGCACTTCCCGGAGAAGAAGGGGACGATCGCGGCGGTCGCGTTCAACGTGAAGGGTCCCGACCTCTGCTATCTGGACCAGCCGGGCAAGCTCGAGCCCGCGGACGAGATCATGTACGAGAAGCTGGGCGTTCCGGCGAAGCCGTTCACGAACGTGCGGTACTTCGCGGCGTACGACGCCGGGGGCTACAACCTCAACACTCTCCGCTCGAACGAAGCGCTGCTGCACAACGTGCAGCCGTTGACGTGGGGGTTGCGCGAGGTGCTGCAGTACGCGGAAGTGCTGCTGAACAAGGACGACGTGGACGCCAAGGCCGACGCGGTCATCGATTTCATCCGCGACAAGATCGCGGGCCGCGAGTTCCGCGACGAGCGGCTGCCGAAGCGCGTGTACAACGTCGGCTCCTTTGCGGAGCTGGACGAGTGGTTCCGCGACGTCCTGTCCATGCTGGAGGAGAGCAACTCCGAGAGCTACCGGACGCACCACGTCGCGACCATCCGGAAGGTCCGCAACCGGCTGACCAATATCGCCTTGCGCTGCGCGGGGCTGGTCACCGCCGAGGGGACGGTGAGCGACCTCCCGTTCGGGAGCTTCGAGGACCGCGGAGTGTACGTAGTGGACGTGGCGCTCCTCGAGGAGGACGCCCAGGACCTGATCTTCACGCGCATCGTTTCCAAGCTCCGCGAGCACCTCGAGCGGCGAAACCTGGGCGTTGACCATGTGGTGGTTTTCGTCGACGAGCTGAACAAGTACGCCGCGACGGAGGGGCCGGAGACCTATGTCAGAAAAATGCTGCTCGACATCGCCGAGCGAGGCCGCTACCTCGGCCTCGTTCTCTTCGGCGCGCAGCAGTTCCGCTCGCAGGTGCACCGGCGCGTGGTCGGCAACTCGGGCACTTCTCTCTTCGGTCGGATGGACGCGGACGAGCTCGCCGCTCCCGGGTACGCGGTGCTGAGCCAGGCGATCAAGACCAAGCTCTCCACGCTGGAGAAGGGTCAGCTGATGGTGCGGCATCCGCACTTCACTCAGCCCGTCTTCATCAGGTTCCCGCGGCCGGCGGTGATGCAGGGCCGCGACGGTGCCGAGCTGTTCCCGCAGGCGGCGGAAGTGGCGCTCGACGCCGCGGTGACGCGCTCCCTGCGGGTGCTCGATCCGACGATCTCGCTGGAGTGGGTCAAGCAGCAGATCGCTTTGCGCGAGGACGAGGAAGTGATCCACGCGCGCAACGCGACAGTGCTGGCGCGGCCGCGCGACGTGAAGGCGTTCTTCGCGTCGCGGCTGCGGCCGCTAGCGCCGGTGCGGGCGGAGACGCCACGGCAGCGGCCCGCGCCCATCAAGCTTCCGGCGGGCGACGACCCGTATGGCTTCTGAGCGGGTGAGATCGTCGCGCGCGCGTCGCCGCATTGGCGCCGCGATGGCGGTGATGGGAGCGACTCTCCTCGCCGTTCCGGCCGACGCCCAAAGGGTGCGGCTCGAGATTCGGCCGCAAGTCGGTGATACCATCTACATGCGGCTCGATCAGGAGATCGAGGTCACCGGTACCTCGCCCGATGTCCCGGGCGCGCCCAAGTCCATGACGGGGGCCATTCACGTGCGGACGCGCGCGATCCCGCTGCGCCGGCTCGTGTCCGGGAGTCTGGTGCAAGCCGTGACGGACTCGATGGCGCTCACGCCCATCGGCGGACTTCCGGTCAGCACGCCCCGCAGCGCGCTGGAAGGGGCGCGAGTGACCATGATAGTGGGGCATGACGGCGGCATTCAGGTGATCGATACGGGAGAGCACGACGGCGAGACACCGCCTTTCTTTCCGCCGACGGCTCCGATGCTTCCCGACGGGCCGGTCAGCGTGGGCGGTCGCTGGACGAGGACCCTGGACCTTCCGATCGGCAACGGACCCGCGGGCACGGCGCGCGTGCAAGCGAATTTCAGGCTCGATTCGCTGAGCGGAAACGGCGATATTGCATACATCACGCTGACCGGGACTCTCAGCAGAATCGGTGAGTCCGATCGCGGGGGCGGCACGCAACGGAGCACGGGCACGCTCTCGGGGCGCATGCAGCTCGATCGCAGGCTTGGCTGGATCACGGATACGTATCTCGTGCTGAACGTGCATTCGGTGATTACTTCGGGCGAGGCCGCGCGGCCACCGGCGCAACTCCGGATGAAGGTCACGCAGCGACTCCGCGCAATGCGAGGTTCATGAGACTAGTTCATCTGTCGGATCTCCATCTCGGCTTCCGGCAGTACCAGCGCTTCACACCGATGGGGATCAATCAACGTGAGCACGACGTCGCGCTTGCGTTCCGGAAGGCCATCGACAAGACCATCGAGCTGCAGCCGGACGTCGTGTTGTTCGCGGGCGACGTGTTCCACAACGTGAGACCGACCAACCCGGCGATCATCTACGCGTTCAAGCAGCTCTCGCGCCTGACGCAGATGCTGCCCGACGCGATCGTGGTGATGGTCGCGGGCAATCACGATACGCCGCGCACCTCCGAGACGGGGTGCCTACTCAAGCTGTTCAAGCCCCTCGGGATCGAAGTCGTGGACGGTAGTTCGGAGCTGCTCACGTTCAAGGAGCGGAACCTGTCGGTCCTGGCCGTTCCGGACATGGGACACAGCGAGCACCCGGTGCTGCGGCCGCAGGGCAAGTCGCGCTACAACGTGCTGCTGCTGCACGGCGAGATCGAAGGGCTGCTGCCGCCGTATCTGGGGATGGCCGAGCGCGGCACCATGGAGATCAGCAAGGAGGAGCTGGGCGCGCAGAACTGGGACTACGTGGCGCTCGGGCACTACCACGTCTGGCGCGAGATAGCGCCGAACGCCTTCTACTCCGGCTCGCTGGAGTACACCAGCACGACGATCTGGGGCGAGGTCGCGGAAGAAGCGCGGCTCGACGGGAAGACGTGGAGCGCCGCGGCGCCGCGTGAGCGGCTCGGCAAGCCCGGCAAAGGCTTCATCGAGTGGGATCTCGATAGCCGAAGGCAGACCTTTCATCCGATCGAGACGCGCGCGGTAATCGACCTCCCGGAGCTCGACGCGCGCGGGATGACGGCCGCCGAGGTGGATCAGGCGATCAGCGAGCGCGTGGAGCGCGCGCCGATCGACGACGCGATCGTGCGGCTGGTCGCGAAGAACGTCGCGCGGCACGTGGCGCGCGAGCTGGATCACAAGGCGCTGCGCGAGTACAAGCGCCGCGCACTGCACTTCCAGCTCGATCTGCGCAGGCCCGAGGTGATCAGGGTGCACGGGCACGCCTCTCCCGGGCGGCGCGCGTCGCTGGCCGAACTGGTGCGCGACGGGCTCCGCAGCCGCCCGATCGACTCCGAGATAGATCGCGAGGAGCTGGTCGCCGCGGGACTCGATTATCTCAGCCAGGCCGAAGCGGTGGAGCAGCCGGTCTTCGCCGACGGGCCGGTATGAGAATCAACCGGCTGCAGCTCACGAACTTCCGCCAGCACGCGGACACGAAAATCGAGTTCGGCACCGGAATCACCGGCGTCATCGGTCCGAACGGCGCGGGGAAGACGACGATCCTCGAGGCGATCGCGTGGTGCCTGTACGGCACCGGCGCCCAGCGCGACAAGCTGGAGACGATCCGCTTCCAGCGCGCGGGCGAGCGGGCGCCGGTCCGGGTCGTACTCGACTTCGAGCTCTCGGGCCAGCGCTACCGCGTGAGCCGCGAACTGTCGCGCGCGGAGGTGTACGTCAACGACGACGACTCGCCGGTCGCGACGACCAAAACGGGCGTCAACGAGTTCATCCAGCGCCGGCTCGGGATGACGCGGGTCGAGTTCTTCAACACGTACTTCACCGACCAGAAGCAGCTCAGCGTGATGGGCGCGATGAAGCCGACCGAGCGCGCCCACTTCCTCTCGCGCGTGCTCGGCTACGAGAAGCTGCGGACGGCGCAGGAGCTGGTGCGCGAGCGGCGCAAGACGATTCTCGCCGAGATGTCCGGGCTTCGCGCCGGCATGCCGGATCCGGAAGTCGTCGCGCGCGCGCTGACCGAGGCCGGCAAGCGCGCCGCCGACAGCGCGCGGGTGGCGACGGAGAAGCGGCGGGTGCACTCGGAGTGCGACGTAGCGCTGCAGCAGATCGCGCCGCGCTGGTCGGCGGCGCAGGAGGCGCGGGAGTCGCTGCAGAAGATCGCGGCCGAGATCCAGGTGGCGGAGTCGGAGGTTCGCAATCTCGTAGCGCGCGGCGAGCGGATCGGCGCCGACCTCAACGAGATCGTCGTCGCCGGAGCGGAGCTCGACGACCTGCGGCTGCGGACGGAGCCGCTCGCCGCGCTCACGCTCGAGCTGCAGCGGCTGGATTCCCTGTACCGCGAGGAAGGCAGGCGGCAGACGCTCGCCGAGCAGTCGCGCGAGATCGCCGTGGAGATCGAGCGGCTGAGCGCCAGGAAGGCAAAGCTCGCGGGCGCGCCGGCGGAGGAGGAGACGGTCACGCTGGAGCTGGAGCAGCAGCGTGCGGCGCGCGAGGAGATCGAGGGCAAGCTGGAAGCGCG
>JANLGX010000055.1 GCA_024654005.1 Gemmatimonadaceae bacterium
GGCACGTCTTGGCGTTGATGCAGGGCTCGCAGACCTCGACGGCCACGGTGCCGGGGGTCGGGTCGTCCGCGCAGGACGCGAGCAGGAGGGCGATGATGATGAGTCGCATTGTCAAACTCGTTGTCATTGTGGCGTCGGTTGCAGCCCGATCGATCCGATCGATCCGCGATCCGTCCGTTGTTTCGGCCAGCATCCATGCGGTTACGGACGGATCGGATCGAACGGATGGATAGATACCGTGCATGCGCATGCGCGCGCGCATGCGCACGCGCATGCGCACACGCAAGAGTTGAAAAGATCGATCCGTTCGATCCGTTGTCCAGCAAGTTGGCCAGTGGCGTGTGTTTCCGCGATTTTGATCCGTCCGTGATCCGTCCGTGATCGATCCGTTCGATCCGTTGGCGTCTCACCAGACACCCCCATGCTTCACCCCGACGGCGTACCACTTGCCGTTGTTGTGTTTGCTCCCATCGGGCCCGAGCAGCCTCCCGAGGCGCCCGCCGAAGACCTTGATGGACGGAACGCCATAGCCGTTGGTCTCGCACCAGCGCCTGAAGTCAGCGAAGCAGGCCGCCGCAGACGACCACTCGCCGGGCGTCGTGCGCTCGTCTCGCCACTGTTCGACGGGGTTGCTCTCGCGGCGCCACGTGTCGAAGGCGTCGGTCTCAACCTCGGTCCAGGTCCCGCGCTTGATCCTCGCGGCGGCGTGTTCGAGCGCCCACCCGATAATGCCCGGCGCCTCGGCGATGAGCTTGCCCGTCAACATGGGGTCGCGGCGGTCCTTGGCGACGCGCCGGGTGAACGGGATCACGCCGCCCTTGAAGCGGCGCAACATCCCGTGGCTGTCGTCGCTGAACCGCGGCAGCGTGTTGAAGCTGAAGGCGTGGGCGGCGCACATCCTCGCCGAGAACGCCGCCTGGTTCTTCTGCTCGACCCGCATCGTCCCGCCGGTCGTGACGAGCTTGAACTTGCTCGAGTCGCGGAACTCGCTCGGCGACCCGTCGCCGACGGTGTTGAGCCGCGCGCCAACCAGGTCGACCCCAGGGAAGCGCTGGGCGAGGTCCTGCATCCCGACGTGGGCTTGCCACTCGCGCGGCACGATGCCCTCGAGCGTGTCGATCAACACCGACTTGCCATCCTCGCCCTCGCCGATGAGCACGAGCACGAGGCCGAAGCCGACCGTCGTGGATAGGCCGAGCAGCATCAGCCCGATCCACTCGCCGAGGAACGCCTGCTGCGCCGGGGTCAACGCCCACTCGTCGAGCGCCCGGAGGAAGCGCGGACAGTCACCCTCGCGGGCGTCGCGGTAGGTCACGTCGTAGCGGTGGCGGCATCGGTGCTCGGGGTCGTGGGGCACCAGCGCCAATTGTCCGCCCACGGGCATCAGGTAGCCGTCAGCGAGGGCGAGACCGGCCGGCGCGTCGGCGAAGAAGCCCTCGCGGGTCAGGGTCGCGGCCGCGAGCGCCACCACGCTGTCGACCAGCGCCTTGGTCACGTTGAGCGGCTTGCCGTCGTCGCCCACGGGTTCGCCGTTGAGCGCCTGGATCGCCCCCCAGATGTCCGGCTTGAGCGGGATCCGCGACCAGACGCCCGCCGAGTAGCCGTAGAAGGCGCCCTCGTCGTAGACCAGCGGCCCGTGGACGCTCGCGAGGTGCGAGACGACGTGCCGGGCGATGCCCTCGTGCGTGCCGTCGAGGATCGAAGGTGGCCGCGCCCGCTTCTTGCGCTTCGGCTTCTCGGGCGCCTCGACATGGGCCACCTCGGCGAAGTCCTCGGCATCGGCTGGCGGCGCGTCGTCGTAGGCCTCGATCGGCGGCTCTGGCTGGCGCATGTGCACGACGTTGGACGGTGCCCTCATCGGTCGTTCCCTCTCCGCGTCCCTGAGTGAGCCCCACGCCATCGTGCCCTGGGCAGCCGCCGACGCGACCTTGTGTCGCAGGTCCTTCGCCGACCACGGCGGGTCACACCGCGGATTGAAGTCGCTCGCCAGCAGCGCCACCGCGTCGCCCTCCGAGAGCCCGAAGCCCCGCACCATCGCTTGCGCCGCGGTGAACGTCGCCGCGTGCCCACCTTGCCCCGAGACAGCCCCGGGGATGGCGGCGAGGTAGAGCCGAGCCCTCGTGAGCACGTCGTCATCGCGCACGCTCATGACGGGCGGCGGGGCAACCTCGAGCCGCGGGGCCCTCATCAGCGCGAGCCACTCGGGCGGGATCGGCGCCAGCGCCGCTGGCCCACACCACGTGTAGACGGCGCCCGTGTAGTGGACCGAGGGCGGAGCGACGACGTAGCCGCCTTCGCTCCTCACGTCCACGCCAGGCACGATCCCGGCCCGGTTGGGGAACGTCTCGCCGGCCGCGTCGAGGTAGACGTGCAGCCCCCGGCCCGTCCGGGCGATCATCGTCTCGGGCAGCAGGTCGAACGGCGGCGGCGGCGTCGCGGTGTCGATGTCGACGACGACGAACTCGCGCCCGCAGGCCAGCCCGATGTTGCAGTCGGGGTGAGCCAGCCACCACTCGTGCGCCGCGGCGACGTCCGCGGTCGCGTCCTTGACCCCATGGCGTGTGACCGGCCGCTTGCCGCTCTCCTTGACCCCTTGGACCGCCGGCTGAAGCGGGAAGACGCGCCAGCCCCTCGCGGCGTAGTCCGCCGCGGCGTCACCGAGGGCGGTCATGCGGCGCGCCTCCATTGCTCTGGCGGCGGCCCAAGCGCGGTGAGATGCTCGCGGATGTCGAGCACGATGCCGAACTCGGTCCAGATCCGGGCCAGCAGCTCGAACTGGGGCCGGGCCTGGACATGCACGAGTCGGTGAATGTGGGTGTGCGAGTAGCCAAGGCGGCGGCCCAGCGCGCGCTGACCCCCCTCGGACCGCACGAGATCGTGGATCGTCATGTCCGCACCTTGTCACGCTCTAGGCGTGACAGTCAACCCCTATCCCACCATCTCCCAAGCCTCCGTCCCCCGGCACCGCGCACACGTCGTCCGCCCCGGCAGGCTCGAGATCACGGCGTCGAGCGACCGCTCCCCGCAGGCCGGACGCCGCTCCACCCCGAGGTGCACCACCGGCGCCCGGTCCTCGCGCCGCCCATCCGGGATCGGGCAGGCCACACCGGGGAACGTCAGCGCCCACAGCCGGCGAGGTGACCGCTCGGTGCGCGCCCCATCGGCCGTGCGCACGGCGACGATGCCGTTGCGGGTCTGGAGCGGGTGCCAGCGGCCAATGTGCTCGTGCCGCCCGCCGCGCGCGCACTGGCTCCAGACGGTGCCGTCGGGGGCGAGCGCAAACCGCGGGTCGACGGTCGGGATCTCGTGGAGGTCGGGCAGGTCCACGGACTCCGGGGCCGCGCTCACG
>JANLGX010000061.1 GCA_024654005.1 Gemmatimonadaceae bacterium
CGCGCTCTCGCGAATCAGCTCGACGTCCAACGGCTGCATCGTGTGCACGTAGATGACCTCGACGTCCTCATTGGCGGCGGCCGCCATCGCGTCGCCGAGCCGGGGGCCGAGCGCAATCAGCGTCAACGCCCGGCCTTCCTTCATCCGGATCGCCTTGCCGAAACGAATGCGATCGGGCGCAATCTCCACGCCATGACTGGCCGTCGAAATACGGAAGTACTTCGGCCGGCCGTTGTTGTAGACCTCTTTGAAGAGCATGTCGAATTCCAGGGGACTCCCAGGCGTCGAGACCTGCATGCCGGGCAGGATCCGGAGCAGACCGCAATCGGCCCAGCAGTGATGCGTCGGCCCGTCGGGCGTGTAGTCGAAGGCCGATCCGCAGCTGACGAGATTCACCCCGTACTTCTGGTAGCAGAGGTCCGTCTTGATCTGCTCGTAGGCGCGCTCAACAAGAAACGGCGCGATGGTGTGGACGATCGGGATCCAGCCGCGCTCCGCCAGGCCGGCCGAGAAGCTGATCATCGCCTGCTCGCAGATGCCGATGTTGAAAAAACGATGCGGGTGGCGCTCTTGAAATTTTCTCAGGCCGAAGACACTGATGTCGCCCAGCACGACCGCAAAATTGTCGTCGGCAATCCCGACGTCTTCCATCGTCTTGATGAACTGCTTCCTCATCTCAGCTCCTGCATGATCTCCGCGTACTCCTGATCCGAAGGACTCCTGTGGTGCCAGGCGAAAAAGTCATTCTCGGTCAGGCTGGCGCCCTTCCCTTTCACCGTGTTCGCGATGACGATCGACGGCTTGCCGTTGCGATGGCCGAGCTGCTCGAGAAATGCGGCTTCGAGCTCCGCCTCCGAGTGCCCGTCGACCGCCTTGACGTTCCAGCCGAACGCCGCCCACTTCTCCGGGAGCTGCTTCAGCGGCAGGCAGCGGATCTGCGACCGGTTGTTGTCGAGGACGCAAAACAGATTGTCGAGACCGAGATGCTCGGCGATGAGCGCGGTCTCCCAGATGGAGCCCTCATTCGCCTCGCCGTCGCCAATCAGGCAAAACACGCGATTCTTCTCCCCGCGCATCTTCAGACCCATCGCGATGCCGGCCGCGAACGGCATGCCATGCCCGAGCGATCCCGTGGACGCCTCGATCCCCGGCACCTTGTTCTTGTCCGGATGGCAGCCGAACATGCTGCCGGACGCGCCGTAGGTGTCACGCAGCACCTGGAGCGGGAAATAGCCTTTGTGGCCCAGCACCGAGAAGATGGCGGACGCCGCATGCCCCTTGCTCAGAATGAAGTAGTCGCGCTCCGGATCCTTGGGATGCTCGGGCCGGACCGCGAGGACCTTGTTGTAGAGCACCGTAAGGATCTCGACGACGGAAAAACAACTCGGGATGTGACCGATTCCGGTCTCGTGGGCCAATTGAACGATCGTCTGCCTCACCGCCAGCGGTGTGACCATGCATGAACTCCTTGGTGCCAAGTTATTAAATCTGCGCGGACGGTCTCAGTGCATGCCATCGGGCTGGTAGAGCACGACGCGGCTGCCGCCGTCTTCGAACTCGAACGGCACCTGCACGAGGTGTTTCAGGCGCTCGCGGACGCCGGCCTGCAACTCCGGCCGGACGAAGAGGAGCAGGAACCCGCCGCCGCCGGCGCCGAGGAGCTTGCCGCCCGTCGCGCCCGCCCGCAGCGCCTCGTCGTAGATGCTGTCAATCTCCGGCGTCGAGACGGACGCCGAGAGCGTCCGCTTGTGGCGCCAGCCCTGGTGCAGCAGGCTGCCGAACTCGCCGATCGGGCAGCCAGTGTCCTGCAGGATGGCGATCGCCGCGTCCACCATCTCCCGCATGCGCATGAGCTCGGTTTCCCGAGACTTGAAATTCTGAATCTGCGACTTCGCGATCTCGGACGCGATCCTCGAGAAGCCCGTGAAGACCAGCATCAGGTGACTCTGAAGTTCCCGCGAGCGTTCCCGGCTCAGGATGATCGGCGAGACGTGAAACGTGCCGTTCCGATTGAACTCGATGCGGTTGAAGCCCCCGAAGGCCGCGGAGATCTGGTCTTGAGACCCGACGTTCTCCTGGATGACACGCTGCTCGATGTGGATCGCGCTTTTCGCGAGCTCGTCCTTGGTCACGTACCGCCCCTCGAGCGCCGCGAGCACGTGGATCAGGCCGACCGTGAACGACGAGCTGGACCCCAGGCCCGATCGCGCGGGCAAGTCGCCGTTGTGGTGGATCTCGAGTCCCCGCTCGCAGCCGGCCCAGCCGAGCACTGCCCGGACGGCCGGGTGCTCGATCTCCGAGAGCTCGCTCACGTTCTCGATGCGGGAGTACACGATGCGGTGCTTGTGCTCGAAGAACGGCGGCAGATGACGACAGCTGATGTGGCAGTACTTGTCGATCGTCGTCGCCAGCACGGCGCCGCCGTGCTCCTCATACCACGCCGGATAGTCGGTGCCGCCGCCGAAAAACGAGATGCGGAATGGCGTGCGGGTGATGATCATCGCCGGCTCGCCGGAGACGGCACACCGATCGCGCCCGCGACGGCTGCGGTGTCCCCTTGGTCCACGATGCGCCCGCGCTCGAGGCGATAGAGGCGGTCGCAATGTTCGACCGTCGACGTCCGGTGCGAGACGATGATGAGCGTCTTGTTGCCGTGCAGGGCGCCCACAGCCTCCATGAAGCCGGACTCAGTGGCGCTGTCGAGCGAGCTCGTCGCCTCGTCGAGTACGAGCACCGCGGGGTCATGATAGAGCGCGCGCGCAATACCGATGCGCTGGCGCTGCCCCCCGGACAGCCGGATCCCGCGCTCGCCGACGACCGTGTCGAGCCCCAACGGCAGCTCGCCGATGAACTGATCCAGTTGTGCCGCGCGAATGGCGCGCCACACAGCCGCGTCATCGATCTGATCTGCTCGGAGCCCGAAGGCGACGTTCCGGCGCAGGGTGTCATCCGTGAGGAAAATCGACTGCGGGACGTAGCCGATCTGGTCCTGCCAGCCGCGAAGGCCGGTCTGAATGTCGACGCCGTCGACGGTCACGCTCCCGCCAGCCGGCGTGAGCAGACCGAGAATCACGTCCACCAGGGTGCTCTTGCCCGCGCCACTGCCGCCCACGAACCCGACCGAGCAGCGATGGGGAATCGAAAGACTGACCCCGTTCAGTGCAAAGGTCTCGGTGGACGGATATCGAAACGAAACGTGATCGAGCACCACGGCGCGCTCGAACGGAAACAGCTGGCCGCGTTCGGGGGCCTGTGTCTGTCCCAGGAGAGCGAACTCGTTATGCAGCGTTTCGATCAGGGGATAATAATAGCGCGTGCTCTGGAGCGCGCTGAGCACGCGGTTGACCGAGGGCATGACGCGAAACGCCGCGGCGGCGAACAGGCCGAGCGTCGGCAAGATGGTCTCGAGCGGTTTTCCCTGCTTCGTCATCACAAGTACCAGCACAGCGAGTCCGATCGTGGCCAGCAGCTCCAGCCACAGCCGGGGCAATGCGAGCAGTGTCGTCTGGCGTACGCCCACGCGAGCGCTGTCAAACGTGTGTTGCCGGTACTGCTCCAGAAAATCGGCTTCGCGCCCCAGCAGCTTCACGTCCTTCGCGCCGCCCAGTCCTTGCTGGAGGTGCTGAATGCGCAGCTCCTGATGATGCTGGTAGATCTTGCCCCATCGCAAAATATGCACGCGGGAGAATTGATAGAACGCCCAACTGGCCAGGCCGAGCGTGCTGATCACCAAGAGCGCACCGATCGGTTCCACTTTCACGAGCAACGCCGATATCCCAGCCAGCACGAGGAGCTCCGTCCCCAGAATCAAGCTGTGCGACACCGCGGCGGCCACGCCCGTCGTCTGCATATTGGTGTTGAAGATCAACTGCGCCGAGTTGCGCTGCAGATGAAAGGCGTACGGCTGGCGCAGATAGCCCTCGAACAGACGCTGACTGAGACTGACTTCGAGTCGCGCGGCGAACCGCGCCTGCCACCAGGCGAGAAGTCCCAGGAACATGGCCTTGACGACGCCCACGGCGACCATCACCAGCATACCGACCATCACCAACTGCTCGGTGCTTGGATTGCCGAAGCGGACGAGCCATGGCCTCAGTACTGGGTATTTGGCGCCCAGATCGCCCTGCGTCATCAATGCCACCAGCGGCAGCATCAGGCCGATGCCCACCGTCTCCAGCACCATGCCGATCAGCATCAAGCCTGCCATCGTGACAGCGGTCCGGCGCTGTTCGGCGACGAACATCTGCCAGAGTTTTCTTGTGAGGGTCATGTCAGTTGAATTGACAGCAACCGGCCGTGAGTCGCCGAGCTGACAACGACGCGACTCAGATACGGACCCACGATGATGGAATTACGTCCTTTGAGCTGCTTCGCGCCTTGTCCGTGAACCACTTCTGCGGCCCGAAGACAACCTTCTCAGGATTCCTGTTCAGCCACGCGCCCCACCAGCTGAACGTGCTGTTGGCGATGATGTTGTGCTTGCAGAGACTCATGAGCCGCAGATCCTGGTAGTTCCTGTCCGGCCCGTTGTGATCGACAAACGTCAGGGCGTACGGCAGCTTGAAGTGCTCCCGCATCCACTCCTTGTCGTCGCTGAGCACGAAGAAATGGGGCCGCTCGAATCTCTTTGCCACCTCCGACACGCAGCGATCGTAATAGCTGGCATCGCACGTCTCGCAAATCTGCTCCGCATAGGTGTTCGGCAGGTAGTCGGCGCGGCGAATATGTACGCTCACGGACTCCTGCGACGCCATCATGTCAGCCAGTTCCTTGTCCCTGCCCGTCGGCGGAGACGCCACGGTGAGCTCGTCGCGCACCACATCATCGATGTCCCTGAAATACAACTCGGTCGGCCAGTATCCACGCAGGTAGACGCCGTCCGGCAGTCGAAGGATGTCGGCGTCAAAGTGGAGGTGCTTCTCCTTGACCTCCGTCAGACCCGCCACGTCTTCGGGCGACGCCACACTGGCGCGAATCCGAAAAGGTTCGAGCGAATACGCGTGCAGCTTGTACTCGTCGTACGCGGTGAGATCGATCTTGAGTTCGGTCTGGTGGATCTCCGCAAGGTGGCGGCCAACCGCATACTGGAAGCATTGGTTGCCAAGGCCCCCGATGAGTCTGATCGCGATCACGTCAATACCCCCCGAGGCAGCTCACCAATGTTTCAATATCGCTTTTCG
>JANLGX010000063.1 GCA_024654005.1 Gemmatimonadaceae bacterium
CACGACCGGGCAGGATCAGCACTCCTACGAGGCGCATGTGAAGATCGTGAGGAGCAAGGCTTGCGACGGGGTGATCGTCTCCACCCCCAGGTTGGCGGAGGTGTACGCGCCACTGGGAAAGCCGGTGTACGTCTGCTCGAACTCGGTTGATCCGGCGGACTGGCCCGACGCTGATCCGGAGCATCAGCCTGACGGAGTGCTCCGGGTCGGCTGGGCAGGTTCCGCATCGCACGGCTACGACCTGGCTGATGTTCGTCGTGCGTTGGATTGGGCGTCACGGCAGCCGGACGTTGAGGTTGTTGTGATGGGCCAGCTTGACCCTGGCGTTCAGCACCGTCGGATCCCGTGGACGGACTCGTTGGCGACGTATCGGGCGTCCGTGTCGCAGATAGACGTGATGCTGTGCCCATTGCGCCCGAACGCCTGGTCGGACTGCAAGAGCGACGTGAAAGCACTTGAGGCGGCGATGGGCGGCGCCTGCTCGATAGTGAGCCGCACGGAGCCGTACCGGCCGTGGTGGGACGGCAGCGCCCCCGGCTACAGCGCGGCGTCACCGAAGGAGTTCCTGAAACTGGTGAAGCACATGGTCGCTAACCGCGACGAGGTGCGGGAGACCGCACGGCTGGCGCGCGAGTACGCGATCACGGAGCGGAACATCGGTCACGGTGTCCACGCGTGGCGGGAGGCGATAGCCGGATGAGTGTGATGACCGAATGGGCAGAGGACACGTTCACGTCGCGGATCGACCGCATGAAAGCAGGCGCATCGCCGCATCAACGGGAGTTCCGAGTCGAGCACCCGGGCCGCTTCTGTTCCGGCGACCTTGTGCGCGTCGGCGAAGAGCGGCTCGTCGGAACCGGCAAGTTCTACTACGGCCGTGAGTACATGGTGTCACTCAACGAAGCCGTGCTGGTACTCGACAAGACCGACCAAGGCGTGCTGATCGTGCGGCGCGGTGAGGGCGTAAACCCCGCCCAAAGGGTTAGGCGCGGCGACAAGCTGTCGATCATCGTTACTGGTATGCGCCCGTGGCGGGAGGCGAGGTGAGCAAAGACATGGTGCTCCTCGTGGCGCCCGACATTCGCGTTGTCGTCAGCGAGAAGCTGAAACCGGGGCAAATGTTCTTGTGCGATGCGAACACCATCGTTGAAACGGACTTCAAGACGGGGGACGTTCGCTACCCCCTCAAGGGAGCGACCAAGTGCGCGTAGCTGTGTTGAGCCTCACCCGTGACCGGCTCGGCTACACGAAGGCATGTTTCGAGCAGCTACAGGCCCTCGCCGGCTGCCCGTACGACCACTACGTCCTCGACAACGGATCGCAGGACGGCACCGTCGAATGGCTCCGCGACGAGTACGAACCCTGCCACGGTTTCCTCACGCTTTGCGATACCAACATCGGCGTCTCGAAGGGCATGAACGAGATGTTGAACATGGCGCGAGCGTTCGACCACTCCTATGACGTGATCGTGAAGTTCGACAACGACTGCGAGATCCTCCGCCGCGACACCCTCGCTACGGTCTGCCGTCTCGTCCACGAGAACCCCACCTGGATCCTGTCCCCGAAGATCGAAGGGCTGGACTCCCCACCCCCGGTTGACCATGAGACCGAGGTTGGCGGCGAGCGGGTGTACGCGATGAGCATGATCGGCGGGATCTTCATGGCTGTCCCCGCGAGCGTCTACGACACCTACCGGTACGACGAGAACAACCCGGTGTGGGGCATGGACGACGTTGGCCTGTGCGCCTGGTGGAAAAGCAAGGGCAACCGGGCCGGGTATCTGGCCGACTGGCCCGCGAACCACTACGAGACAACACGGGGCCAGCGGGAACGCTACGTCGAGTATTTCGAGCGCA
>JANLGX010000066.1 GCA_024654005.1 Gemmatimonadaceae bacterium
GACGACGCGTGCACTCGGCATCAATTCGAACGGAGCTGTTGTGGGTAGTTTCGAAGCCGGCGGGCGAACGGTAGGCTTCCTGGCGACTCCGGTGCTGAATTAGAGCGGCGCGATGGAGGTCGCGCTGAACCACGCGAGGGGTCGTGTGGTCGCTGCTCGGAGCGGTTGGATTGCTCGCTGCGCTCCGGATTCGCTATCCGCTGCAGATGCTGCCGGTCCTGATCTTCGAGCTGGTATGGAAGACGATCTGGCTCGTCGTTATTGGAGTGCCGCTCTGGACAGCCCATGAATTTACGCCCGCCACCTCGCAGACCTGGAACGATACCCTCGTCGGTATTGTTCTTTGCCTGGTCGTCATTCCATGGGGTTACGTATACGCGAACTATGCGAAGATGCCTGGTGATCGTTGGCGAAAAGCGTAGACTGTGAGAACGCCGCAGCGCGCCCCCCGGCAGGACGCCGCTGGCGCACCTACAGCCCCGCAGCATAGAACCGCGGTAACTTCCCGCGGGTGAAATTCGAGATCATTCGCGATCCGCTGTGGAACAACATCCGCGTCGATGCGTTCACGATGCGGCTGGTGGACACGCCGGCGTTCCAGCGGCTGCGCTACGTGCGGCAGCTCGGACTCGCGTACCTCGTCTATCCGGGCGCCACGCACTCACGCTTCGAGCACGCGCTCGGCACCTACCACCTCTCGCGGCGCACGATAGCGCTGCTGGAAGAGCGCGGGGAGCTGGCTTCCCTGCCCGCGGACGAGCCCGCGATCATCTACGCAGCCGCGCTGCTGCACGACGTCGGGCACTACCCGTTCTCGCACGCGCTGGAGGAGATAGGCGCGCTGCACCACGAGAACGTCGCGGGTCCCTTGATCACGGGCGGGGAGATCGGCGCGCTGCTGAACCAGGAGCTCGGCGCCGGAGCCGCGGCGCGCGTGCATGCGCTCGTCACCGGCAAGAGCGACAGCGCGCTCCAAGGACTCATCTCCGGCTCCCTCGACCTCGACAAGATCGAGTACCTCAAGCGCGACGCCCTCATGTGCGGCGTCCCCTACGGCGAAGTGGACGTCGACCGCCTCACGAATTCGATGGTCGTCCTGGAGGATCCGGCGACGCGCAAAAAGCGTATCGGCGTCGTGGAGAAGGCGCTCGCGGCCATCGAATCCCTCCTTTTCGCCAAGTACCAGATGTACCGCAACGTGTACTGGCACCACACGGTGCGCAGCGCGACCGCGATGTACAAGCGCATAGTGGACGACGCGCTCCGCTCGGGCGCGGTCCGCTCCGAGGAGCTCGGCACGTTCACCGACGAAGGGCTGCTGCACCGGCTCGAGCCCACGCGCTCCCCGATTCTCTCGGCCCTCCGTGAGCGGCGGCTGTACAAGCGCGCCGCGGAATGGCCGGCGGCCACGCTGGAGGAAGGGTTCGGCGACTGGATCGCGGAGGATCGCGCGCGCGTCGTCGCCATCGAGGACTCGCTCGCGCGCGAGGCGGGGCTCGCGCCCGGAGAGCTGCTGCTCGACTACCCGCTCAAGACGCAGATGCTCGGCCTCGACCTTCCCGTCGTGCGGCGCGACGGCAGCGTGGAGCGGTTGACCGAGAGCGGCTGGAAAGGCACCATCGACCTGCCGTCGCTGTCGGAGCAACTGTATCGCTCGACGCGCTGGCTCAGAGTCTTCAGCGCGCGCGCGATCACGCTGGACCGCGACGCGGTTATGCGCACCATCACCGCCGAGGGCTCATAGTGCTGCCGCGACTGCGCGCACAGCTCGACGGCCTGCTCGCGAGACGCATGGGATTCGAAGCAGATACGCGGGCGCTGTCCGAGGCGCAGCTCCGCTTCCGGCCCGCGGAAGGCGCGTGGTCGATCGCGGAAGTCGCCCAGCACGTACTGCACGTCGAGCGCGAGGTGGCCAAGGCGGCGATGAAGCCCGGCGTGGAGCGGCGCGGGCGCAGGCGTACACCGCGCGAGCTGGCGGGGATGATCGGGTTTCTCGCGGTCGTGAAGCTCAACTTCCGCATCCGTGTTCCACAGAAAGTGGCCGGTCGCGTCACTCCCGCGGCGGATCCCGACATGGACGAGCTCTGGTCCGAGTGGCGGGAGCTGCACCAGAATCTCGGACGTCATCTCGAGACCGTGCGCGCGGAGAACCTCGGCGACATGGCGTTCAAGCACCCGATCGTCGGGCCGACGAGCGTACGCGGAACGCTGCCGTTTCTCACGCGCCACTTCGACCACCACATGCGACAGGTACGCCGAATTCGCCGGTCACCGGACTTTCCGCGCGCCTGACGGCCGGCGTCGGGCCGGCGGCTGTTCGGGCGGCCGAGGCTAGATCTGTAGCTGCGGCAGGTCGCGAAAAAGATCGAGCGCACCGGGGTTCGCGAGCGCTTCGGTGTTCTTGACGGGCCGGCCATGGATCGTGTCGCGCACGGCCAGCTCGCTGATCTTTCCGCTGATCGTGCGCGGGATGTCGGCGACCTGCACGATGACTTTCGGCACGTGTAGCGGGCTGGTGTTGCTCCGGATCTGCTTGCGGATGCGATCCTCCAGCGCCGCGTCGAGCGACTCGCCCTCGCGCAGCCGCACGAACAACACGATCCGCTCGTCCATCTCGCCGCCCACGCCGGCGACGCGCTGCCCGATCACGATGCTCTCGACGATCTCGGGCAGCTGCTCGACCTGCCGGTAGATCTCGGCCGTGCCGATGCGCACGCCCCCGGGGTTGAGCGTCGCGTCGCTCCGGCCGTAGATGACCATTCCTCCGCGCTCCGTCAGCTCCGCCCAGTCGCCGTGCCGCCACACTCCCGGAAAGTGATCGAAGTACGCGGCGCGGTACTTCGACCTGTCGGGATCGTTCCAGAACGCGACAGGCATGCTCGGAAACGGTTTCGTGCAGACCAGCTCGCCTGGGGCGCCACGTAACGGCCCGCCGTCTTCGTCGAACACGTCCACCGCCATGCCGAGCCCGCGCGTCTGGATCTCACCGCGATACACCGGCGCAATCGGGTTGCCGAGCGCGAAGCAGGAGATGATGTCGGTGCCGCCGCTGATGCTGGCGAGGTGGACGTCCTGTTTGACGTCGCGATAGACATAGTCGAAGCTGTGCGCGGCGAGCGGGCTGCCGGTCGAGAGAATCGCGCGCAGCGCGGAGAGGTCGTGCGTGCGCGCGGGCGCGAGCCCTTCCTTCTCGCACAGCGCGATGTATTTCGCGCTCGTGCCGAACACCGTGATCTTCTCGCGCTCGGCCATGTCCCACAGCGACGCGGGCGAAGGAGCGAGCGGTGCGCCGTCGTACAGAATCACGGTCGCGCCGACCGCGAGCGAGCCGACGAGCCAGTTCCACATCATCCAGCCGCAGGTGGTGAAGTAGAAGACTTTGTCGTCGCGCGTGATGTCGGTGTGCAGGACGTGCTCCTTCAGATGTTGCAGCAGCGTACCGCCCGCGCCGTGCACCATGCACTTGGGCAGCCCGGTCGTGCCCGAGGAATACATCACGTACACGGGGTGGTCGAATGACATCCGCGCTGGCTCTGGCTTGGTAGTGCCTCCGGCGGGGCCGGCGGGGTCTGGGGGCCGGCTTCGGCGGCTAGGCGAGACTCCCGGCGGAGCCTCCGCAAACTGCGCGGAGTCTCCTTGGTCGTTCGCCACGCCGCCGCCCCGGACCCCGCGTCCCCTGCCGGCCTTTACTGCAAAGTCCGACCAGGTTGTTGCCGCGCGGATGGAATCGAGAGCCACTGAGCGCGAGCGGTAGGGCACGACCACGACGTGCTGAATCGAGGGAATCCGGTCGGCGATCGTGCGCACGCGCTCGAGGCAGTCGAGCTCCTTGCCGGCGTAGCGATAGCCGTCCGCACAGAACAACACCTTGGGCTCGATCTGGCCGAAGCGGTCGAGCACGCCCTGCGCGCCGAAGTCGGGAGAGCAGGAGGACCAGATCGCGCCGAGCCACGTGGCGCCGAGCATGGCGATCACCGTCTCGGGCATGTTCGGCATGAAGCCGGCGACGCGGTCGCCCGCGCGCACACCGGCCGCTTGCAGCGCGGCCGCGATCGTCAGGGATTCGCGCTTGAGCTCGCGGTACGTCAGCTCGCGCTGGCGGCCTTCCTCGTTCCAGAAAACGAGCGCGGTGCGGTCATCGTCGTAGCGAAGCAGGTTCTCGGCGAAGTTGAGCCGCAGCGACGGATACCAGCGCGGGCCCATCGGCGGCTCGGGCGGAGCCATGCGGTCGAGCCCGATGCTGTCGGAACCGTCTTCCTGGTGCGACGCGCACGTGCGCTCGCCGCAGACGAGCCCGCACTGGTCGCGCACGAGGTTCCAGAACGCGAGCCGGTCGCGCACGGACCACTCCCATAGCTCCTGAAACGATTCGGCCGGGTTGTCGCCGACCGGCGCGATGTAACCGCGCGCCACCGCGGCGCGCATGAACGCTGTCATGTTCGACCGCTCGACACTCTCGGTCGAGGGAATCCAAACCGGAGAATTCACGGAAGCGGCTTGTATCGTTCCTTCAGCGACGCGGTCGATCGCAGTCGGCGTTGGAGAACGAGGGTCGCGCCGACGAGGCAATCGACGATCGATCCGCGGAAAGGCAGAAATGGAATGCGCGGTTGACCACTTGCCGAACCTTGAGTCCGTGGCGTTTCGCGGCGCGAAATCTCGCCGAGCTCACCGATTCACGTACCGCTTGGCTGAAGGCCTCGTCCGCGCTGCGCACGACCTTGAAAGTGCGCATGTCGGCCCGTCCGGACGTATCCACGACGAACTGCGCCACCACGGTGCCCTCGATCATGCTCCGGAGAAGCTCCGGCGGGTAGCGAAGCCGGAACGCTGCCAGCGGGAGCACCGGCAGATCTGGCCCGTCGCGGCCGGCCGTCCCTTCGGGCGGCTGAAACGCAACGACGAACATCTTCTCGAAGACGCTGTCCGCGCTCAGAGCAACGGTATCGGGATACACGAGGAAATCGAGACCGCGCCGGAATATCAGGACGTAGCGTCCGGTTCCTTTTGGAAATAGCGTGAACCACCCCGCGGAATCGCTGACCGTCTGCACCGCCTCATCATTCGCGATATTCCGGAGGACGACCGTCACTCCGCCAAGCGGGTGTCGATCACTTACATCGACGACTTTTCCTCCGGCCATCTGTGCGGGTGCCACTGCGGGAATCGCGGAAGCGACGCACAGGACGAGGAAGACCTCTCTCATGCGCCCTCGCATGGCGTCACGAACGTCCAGCGTTCCGACCGGACTAGGCTGGCTCGGGAACGATAGCGACCCACACCGCATCGTACTGAGGAGGAAGGCTCCGAGACTCGACGCCGGTGGTCTTCACACGTAGGAATGCGCCGACGGTGATATCTGACTGACTAACGGGCCGGTAGGTGCCATCGCGCTCGCGACGCAACAAACGCGTTTCGCGATCGATGCGCACCACACGATCGCCGCCTGACAAGGCCGGATCGGCAACCAAACGGACTTCCACCACGCTGTGTTCTATTTCTATAGTTGCGACTCTGCCCGCAAAATCATACTGAGCGTTCTCAAAGACCGTCGGATTGGACCCGCATGTCGAGGCGGTCGTAGCCGCGACCGCGACAAGTACCAATCGCGCTACGCTCCAATTCCTTGCGTGGGGCATTGCCACTACCTCCAGGGCCGGTCGCCGTTACGTGTGAAACCAAGACATTCCTCACGGCCTGGGGGGGAGGATCGCTGGCGCGCGATACTCAGACCGGGGATGCGGAATTGGAACGCTCTACACGTGTATACTGTTGTTTGTTTCGGCTCACGTCAACCGGTTCGGGACCGCAAGACACGTGGTGAGCTGTTCTTCGCGCTGAGTCGATCCAATGCATGTCAAGAGAGGCGCAACGATGCTGCTTTGAAGAGACCCTGAGCCGATCAGTTCGCTATCGCGAGAACGACCACGAGAGCCAGAAGTACGACGGCGCCGATCACGATCCAGCGCACCATCTGTCCCTCCGACTGCATCGCGGCGGCCTTGTTCTCGGCCTTCGCTTCGGCGCGGCTGACGCCGAGCCGCGCGGCTGCTTCCGTGGCCAGGATCTGCGTCGCCTTCGCTCCGTCACGAGCCACTTCGGCGGGAGGCGAACCCTGCCGCGCGGATTGCGCGGCCAGCGGCGACCCGGCGAGCGAGAGAGCAGCAACGGCGATCAGTGATGCGCGCATGTGTCTCTTCATGAACACCTCCGAATGTGTGCGTGAACCTGCGGGACCAGCGTGTGATGACAGCGGCCAAGCGAGCCCGGCCGCGCCGAGCTCGCTCGCCTCGAGCTGCCTAGTTCGCGACCGCCATGATCAGAATCGCGGCGAGAACCGCGACGCCGAGGATGATGATCCATTTCATCGTCTCGCTCTGCTGCTGCATGGCGGGCGCCTTCGCGTCCGCGGCAGCTTCGGCCCGGCTGATTCCCAGCCGCGCCGCGGCTTCGGTCGCCAGGACCTGCGTGACTTTCGCGCCGTCATTCCGCACTTCAGCCGGTGGTGATCCCTCGCGCGCCGATTGCGCGGCGAGCGGTGACGCCACGAGCGTGAAAGCAGCTACTGCGATCAGCGATACGCGCATCTGTCTCTTCATCGACCACCTCCGAACGATATGTGGACCTGCGTGACCTGCAACTATGACGTCGGCGGGTTGAACTCCATGTGCTGTCCTTCAACCCACGACTTGTGATAAGCGGGATCCTCGATCTCCAGCGCGGGCAGCGCGACGTGCAGCGGACGGAACGAATCCATCATGACCGCCAGCTCGTCGGTGTACTTCGCGCCGATGCTCGCTTCCGCGCGCCCCGGGTGCGGGCCGTGCGGGATTCCGTCGGGATGGTGCGTGATGCTCCCGAACTCTATCCCCTTGCGACTCATGAACTCGCTCGACGCGTAGTACAGCACCTCGTCGGAGTCCACGTTGCTGTGGTTGTACGGCGCGGGCACGGCTTCGGGATGGAAATCATATGGCCGCGGACAGAAGGAGCAAATAACGAACCCGTCGCCCTGAAACGTCTGGTGCACCGGCGGCGGCTGGTGCACGCGGCCCACAATCGGCTCGAAGTCGTTGATGTTGAACGCCCACGGATAGAAGTAGCCGTCCCAGCCCACGACGTCGAACGGGTGATGGTCGAGCACGATCTCGTTGATGCCGTTGGTCTGCTTCACCAGGATCGGGAAATCGCCCATCTCGTTGTGCGTGTTCAGCTGCAGCGGCCGGCGGATGTCGCGCTCCGAGTACGGCGCACCCTCGAGCAGCTGGCCGAACTCGTTCCGATAGCGCGTAGGCCAGCGTACGTGCCCGCGGCTCTCGAACACGAGCAGCTTCGGCGCCTCGACGCCGAGGTCGAGCTTGTACCGGTGCATGATCCCGCGGTGGATGACGAGATAGTCGCCCTCGTGGAACGGCAGGTCGCCGAAGATCGTCTCCAGCATCCCCTGCCCCTTCGCGACGTACACCACCTCGTCGCCCTGCGCGTTGCGGTAGAAGTGCGCGTCGTTCTCGTTGGGCTCGACGTACAGCATCGCGATGTCGGCGTTGAACAGCAGCGGAATGCGATCCATCGTCGGGCTGCCGCCCTTCTTCGCGTGCGCCGTGAGAAAGTGCCGGTGCTTCAGCGTCTGGTCCGGGTCGGGCTGGTACACCACTTCCTTGATCCGCCGCGCCGACTTCACGGTCGTCGGCGGATACGTGT
>JANLGX010000068.1 GCA_024654005.1 Gemmatimonadaceae bacterium
CGCGAGCGGAGTCGCCGGCGTTCTCCTCATTATCGCCGCGGGAGCCAGTGCGACAGGTGACATCCTCGAGGGCGTCGACAACCTCTACACCATAAACGAGACGTGCAGCGAGGAGGAGTTCGCGGCGCAGCAGTCGGCGCTAGAGGCGCCCGGCTGAAGTTGCGAGCCGGTTGAGCTTTCGATCGGAGAGGATCATCGTGTGGCGATCTTCTGATCGGAGGAACGATGACGAGCAGGGCGGTGTTTGTGACGGTCTCGGCCCAGCAGCGAAGCGTGCTGGAGCGGCTCGTGCGAGCGCGAACGGTCGCGCAGCACGTCGTGGAGAGGTGTCGGATCGTGCTCGGGTCTGCGGACGGGCTGCCGAACATCGAGCAGGCGGACGAGCTTGGCGTCGATCGTCAGCGGGTTCGCCGGTGGCGTGTGCGATGGGCAAAAGCAGAAGCGGCGCTCGCGTGCGCCGAGGCGGAAGGAGTGAGCGAGGCAGATCTGGAGGCGAAGATCCTCGACGTGCTCTCCGACGAGTATCGCAGCGGCACGCCTCCGAAGTTCACGCCGGAGCAGGTCGTCGCGATCGTGGCGCTTGCGTGCGAGCCGCCCGTCGACAGCGCGCGTCCCATCTCGCACTGGACTCCGCCCGAGCTGGCGCTGGAAGCCATCAAGCGCGGGATCGTCGACAGCATTTCACCGCGGCAGGTGGACCGTTTTTTAGCGAAGCGGACGTGAGGCCTCACAAGAGTGAGTACTGGCTCACGTCCAAGGACAAGCTCGAAGCGCCGGAGATCTACGACGCCGCCGTGCAGGCGCTCTGCAAGACCTACCTCGATGCGCCCGCTCTCGAGGCGCAGGGGACGCATGTCGCGAGCACCGACGAGAAGACCGGCATGCAGGCGCTCGAGCGCATCCACCCGAGCAAGCCGGTGCGGCCTGGTACGCCAGAACGCATCGAGTTCGAGTACAAGCGTCACGGCACGCTGTGTCTCATCGCTACGTGGGACGTTGCCCGCGGAGGGATCCTCGCCGGAACGCTCGGGCCCACACGAACCGAGGAGGACTTCGCGCGGCACATCGCGACGACGATCGACACCGACCCGCACGCGGGATGGATCTTCGTCAGCGATCAGCTCAACACGCACATGTCCGAGGCGCTCGTGAAGCTCGTTGCGGAGCGCTGCTCAATCGGCGGCGACCTCGGCGTCAAGGGTGAGCGCGGCGTGCTCGGCACGATGGCCGAGCGCAAGGCGTTCCTCGCGAACCCGGACCATCGAATCCGCTTCGTCTACACGCCGCGTCACTCGTCGTGGCTCAACCAGATCGAGATCTGGTTCTCCATACTCGCGCACAAGCTGCTGCGTCGCTCTAGCTTCACCTCGCTCGCCGATCTGAAGGAACGCGTCGAGAAATTCATCGACTACTTCAACGCGGTCCTGGCGAAGCCGTTCCGGTGGACGTTCACGGGCAGGCCGCTGCAGGCATGAGCGCGGATCGACAATTCAGCTGAGCGCCTCTAGTCACGGGGGCATGGTCGGGCACGTGCTGTCGTAGTAGCCGACCTCGCCCGTGAAGGGCCCGGTCGTCGTCGTG
>JANLGX010000070.1 GCA_024654005.1 Gemmatimonadaceae bacterium
CGCGCGTCGAACGCCTTGGCCTTGGTCGTGAAGCTGTACCGCTTGTTCAACTGCACGAACGTGAACGTGCCGGAGGTCGGGACGACCGTAGTGGCCTGATCCTCGTAGTTGCCGTCGGGGATCATCGCGCCGCCCGTCTGGTACTGGATGTCCACGACGAGGCGCATTTCGTTGCCTGACGGCGTGATCTTCTCGTCCGGCGTGTCGTCGAACCAGCCGTACTCCTTGGTCTTGCGCCGGATGCCGACCATCACATCCGTATTCGTTTTCTTGCTGAGTTCGGAAAGGTTGGCAACGGTCGTAGTGGCCGGGGCCGGATTGGTAGCCATCTGAAGTCTATCTGCGGGCTACTGCCCGCTGGAGTGAGTCTCGGTTATCGCGCCAGATAGGGCGGCTTCGCGTCAATAGCCCGCGTGTCGTGCCATATACGGCGCCTTATGTGGTACTACGTTTCGTCATCCTCGACGACGTGCTTGCCGCGCTCCATCTGCCGCTTCCACGCCTGATAGCTGCCGTCGTCACCTTCCCACTGAGCCTCTTTGGCCGGGATCGCCGGTTTTCTGTTGGCCGTTTTCGCGGGTTTCTTCGGTGGGACGGGGGCGGGCTGGCGGGCCGCGTTCTCGTTAAATGCGGCGTTGTATGCCTTGAGTTCTGCGGCGTGTTTCTGGTTGCGGGTGGCACGGGACTGCGCCCACTGGTTCATCAGCGACGGATCGCGAATGGTCTGCCCGACCCTTACCCCGAACTGCTGCGCTTCAGCCGCCGTAGCGGGCCGGAAAATCTTGTCCGGCATCTGCGCGAAGTAGTCCTGCATCTCCCCGAGGTCGTCGGGGGTCAGCGCGGGGAGTGCCTTGCCGATCTGCGCGATGAGGCTGGCGAACTCCTGCACCTGCGTTTGCTGCGTGGTCGTCGCGGTGTTCTGCTCGACTTCCTGCTTCGCGAACTGGCGGAGCGCGTCGAACTGCGCCCGGTCGCCCGCGAACTTCACTTGCTCTATCATCGGGGCCAAGATCGCGTTGACCTGCGCTTGGTCCCCCTGCTGGTAGGCAAGGGCGAGATTGGTGACGAAGGCCGGATCGGCTAGCACGCCGAGCATTTTGCCTCCACTTGCGTCCAGCATCGCGCGTTCGGCCTGTAGCTGCCGGAAAGCTTCTGCCCCACGATACTCCTGCTCACCAATCTTGTGAGTCAAGGATTCGTACTGCTGTGTCGTGGCGTAGAGCTTCGCGTTCTGCTCCCGCTGCCATTCGTCCCGCTGGATGAGGTCGGCGAGCTTGGTGAGGTTTTCCGGCCGGATCACGGCCCCATCCTCGCCAATCTTCTCGACCCAATCTGCGGTCTTGTTCTGCCCGTTCACCGTGTAAGGGAACGGGGTTCCTGCGGGTGCTGCTATGTCGGTGGCACCGTCAGCCTGCGGAACGGGAGCGCCGTTCGGTGGGGCTTCGGGTGTCTCGGTTGTTGGCGCTGGAGCCGCTACGATGGCGTCCGGCGTGGGTTCGGGGGATCGCCCCGTGTCCGCACTCAGAGGGCTACCACCCCCCTCAACTTCGGCGGCCCAACTGGCCTCGAAACTCCGGTCAGCGGCCTCTAGGTCTGGGGTCGTGGTGTCGTCAGCTTGCGTCTCTACAGCGTCAGTAGGCATGGTTCTCGGTCAAGGGAATGAGGGAACTGCTATTGCGTTTTAGCAACGAAAGGCATAGATTGCACAGACTCACACTGGAGAGCCCATGCAGACCACGGTGAAGGATGAAAACGATCTTGCGGAGGAGGGCAGATACCTTCGCATCTCCTACAAGCCGACCACCCTCATGCACGTCCGAACCGGCGATGTGTTTGTCCGAGACGACGGCAAGCCGTGGGGCATGGGCGCAGTGGAGGTCAGTACCAAGGCTGACGGAAGCCACGAACTACAGCGGAAGCCGTCGTGGGCCGACCCGTACAAAGCCCTCTAGCGCCGACTCCGGTTTAGTGCTATCGCGCGTTCGGCGTTCATGCGGCCGATGGACTGCGAGATGTCCTCTTGGTTACTGCGCTTGATGTTG
>JANLGX010000072.1 GCA_024654005.1 Gemmatimonadaceae bacterium
CTCGAAGTGGCGCACCACGTCGTAGCCCAAGTAGCCGACTGCTCCCGTCCAGAACGGACCCAGCTCGGGCGCGGTCTGCGGCCGGTCCGCGTTGATCAGCGCGTCCAGGTCGTCGATCGGATCGGCCGGCTCGCGCCGGTTGTGCCAGCCCTTCGCGAGCGTCCAGTCCTCGACGACGCCGTCGCGCAGCCGCCACGCCGCGCGCGGCTCGGTCCCGAGATACGTGTAGCGCGACCACGTCTCGCCGCCCGCGGGCGCGGACTCGAGCAGGAACGCGAACTGCCCGCGCCTGATTTTCGCGAACGCGGACACCGGAGAGTCCAGGTCCAGCAGGATCTCCGACCGCAGCGGGATCAGCCCGCCCGCGCGCGCGCGGCGCTCGAACTCTTCGAAGGTCACGGGTGGTTAGTGCGCGACATAACTTTGGTTCATGAAGGTGAAGCCCGCGACGGCCGTCGCCACGCTGCTGTGCTGCATCGCCGCCGCCTGCGGGGCGATGCCGGCCGGTGCGCAACGGTGGAATGATACGCGCGCGCGTGCCCTGGTTGAGCGGGCAACCGCGCTCCGGGCCATGCAGCTGGCCGATACGGCCCTGCGCGACTACCGAGCCGAGGCCCGCGGCTACGTGACCTTTCTCGCCCAACTGGGCGAAGGGGTCACCGAGCCTCCCAAGATCGTCAAGGCCGACCAGCTCGCGCTGGACGTTTATTGGATGGCGCCGGATCGGAGCAAGCAGCTCATCCGCGGGAGGCGCGACACGCTACTGCTTCCAACCGACATCAACTACCACCGGGATCATCTCGGGATAATTCAGAACAACTTTCCCCACATCATCCGCCTGGGCGACGGTGACGAGGTGCGCGACGTGCCCCATCCGCTGTCACCGGCCGGGCTCGAGGAGTACGACTTCTCGATCAGCGACTCGCTGGAGATCAGGCTCGGACCCAGGACGCTGCAGGTGTACGAGGTTCGCGTGCGGCCGCGGGACGATCGCCTGCCGCGCGCGATCGGCGCGCTGTACATCGACCGCGAGACCGCGTCGCTCGCGCGGATGGCGCTCAGCTTCACGCGCGCCGCGCTCAAGGACCGCGAGCTCGAGGACGTGGCCGTCGTGCTCGAGAACGGCTTGATAGAGGAGCGCTTCTGGCTGCCGCGCAGGCAGGAGATCGAGATCCGGCGGACCGGCAGGTGGCTCGATTACCCGGCGCGCGGGATCATCCGCGGCCGCTGGGAGATCTGCTGCTACGCGGTGAACACCGGATTGAATCCCGCGCTGTTCGCCGGCCCGGAGATCGTGCCCCAGTTCACGCCCGCGCCCGCCCCGGGCGATACCGCGCGGGCGCCGCTGTTCACCGGCGACATTCTCGACGGCTTGCCGGACGACGTCCGCGCCGTGACGGACGTCGAGGTGCTCGCGGTGCAGGAGGAGGCGCGCGCGCTCGTGCGGGCCCAGGCGTTGGCGCGCACGCGTACTACGTCTTTATCCGGCCGACGGATCTCCGACTTCGCGCGGTTCAATCGCGTCGAGGGTCTCGCGCTCGGCCTGGGTCTGTCGCAGCGGCTCGGTGCGGGCGTGTCGCTGTTCGCCGGCGGGCGGCACGGCTTTTCGGATCACGACTGGAAAGGCCGTGCCGGGATCTCGTACCGGCAGGCGAGCGGAGCCGGCCTCTCCGTTACCGCGTACGACGATCATGAGCTGGTGGGCGAGGATTCCGAGCGGTCGATGCTGGTCAACAGCTTGGCCGCGCAGGAGTTCGGCAGCGATCACACGAATCCGTTCGGGTCGCGCGGGCTCGAGCTCGCGGCTTTTTCACCTCCCGTTGGGGCCTGGCGCGCGTCAGTGTCGCTCGCGCTCGAGAAGCACGGGCCGCTTTCCGTGAACGCGAGCCCGGCGTCGGGCGAGTTCGACAGTACACTGGCCGCCGCGCGTATTGAGGAGCAGCGACTGGAGCTCGTGCTCGAGCGTCCCACGCGGCTGACCTTCGGCGGATTCGAAGCCAGGTATCGCATCGCCGGCTCCGGGTTCCGGTATGTGGCCCTGGAGTTTCCCGACGACTGGCAGACCGGAGTGAAGATCGGTTTGCGCGCGAGCGTCGAGCGGCCGTACGGCACGAGCCGGTTGGTAATGCAGCTCGTCTTCGCGGCGGTCACGAACAGGCAGGGCGATGTAGGCTATCCGGGCGGCGTCACGCCGCTGCCTCTGCAGCCGCAACAGCTCGTGTATCTCGGCGGAGCGGTAACGGGTCCCGGTTACGATTTCCACCAATTCGCTGGTACGTCGGGCGGCTCCGCGCGGATCGAGTGGCAGATGCAGGCGCCGTTTCCAGCGATGTCGCTTGGCCGGTTTGGGCGCTCACCGGCACGAATGACACTGGCGCCTTACTTCAACGTGGTCGGGATCAACGGCGGCGCGGGATCGCTGCGCAGAGGACATGGCCTCTATCCGAGCGTGGGCCTGGGCGCGCTCACGGTATTCGAAATACTACGCGTCGACGTGGCGCGCGGACTGCGTGACGGGCGCTGGACCATGTCGATCGATCTGAATCGTGACTTCTGGCCGGTGCTATAGCCGTCCGCTTCGATCAGAACGTGAGGCCGAGTCGGATCGGCAGCGACCACTCGCCGCCGTTGGAGAGACCGGGCACCCAATGGAGCTGCCCCTCGAATGTGATTCGTGGGTTGGCCTTGGTAAGTGGCCGCCCGTACGCGCCGTAGAATCCAGCCCGCGTGTCGCCCTTGGCGGTGGGATGCGCGGAGAGATAGTAGGCCCCGCCTCCGATCACCGCGTAGCGGCGCTCTCCTCGCCCGCCGCCGCCGAGACCGAGGGTAACCGCGCGCAGGTGGACCGCGGCGGACGGCACTTCACAGGCTGTCGGAGGAGTGTCAGGTGGACAGGGAGTCTGATTACCGGAGGTCCACTCGCCGAAATTCGTG
>JANLGX010000073.1 GCA_024654005.1 Gemmatimonadaceae bacterium
GGATCTCATAGCACCGGAGGGCGGCCGGGCGTACGACCCGGAGGAACTGCTCCGCGCCATGTGCAGCTCGCGCAGATCGCCCGCGGTCAGCCCCGACACGGTGTCGCGCGTGCCGAGGATCGAGTAGCCGTACGGATGCCCGCCCCAGAGCTGGGCGTTGTGCAGCTCGAACACCTGGTCGTCGGGAGTGTCCTCGACCATGCTGATCTCTTCCAGCACGACCTTCCGCTCCATGGTGACGTCGGACTCGCGCAGCAGCGGACGGAACACCACGTCGGCGAGCACGTCCGCGGCCTGCGCCGCGTGCTCGTCGAGCACCCGCGCCTGGTAGCTGGTGTGCTCGCGCGAGGTGTACGCGTCGAGACTGCCGCCGAGCACCTCCAGCGACAGCGCGATGTCCTTGGCGGAGCGCGTCGGCGTGGCCTTGAACACGGCGTGCTCGAGCAGGTGCGACACGCCCATCTTCTCGGGCCGCTCGTGGATGGACGCCGACTTCACCCAGGTCCCCAATGCAACCGACCGCACCCACGGCATGTGCTCCGAGAGTACGGTCAGTCCATTGGGCAAAACGGTTCGGCGAACGCCGGCGTCGATGCGCGGCGGTGTCTTCACGCGCCTCTCAGCCGTCCCGGCCGTGATCACTCTCGCGGTCGCCCTCTCCCTCCGCCACCGCTGCGGCCGCGGCCGCCACCGCCGCTGCTGCGCGGCCTGCGCGGACGGTCTTCACTACTGCCGTGATCGCCCGATCCGCCGACGCCGGCCAGCTCGCCTTCGCCGCCTTCGCCGCCGGCAGCGCCCTCCGGCTTGGGCAACAGCGCCTTGCGCGACAGGCGCATCTTCCCGCGCTCGTCCCGCTCGATGAGCTTGACGCGCACCATGTCGCCGCGCTTCACGACGTCCTCGGCGCGCTCGGTGCGGCCGTGCTGCATCTCGGAGATGTGCAGCAGACCTTCGGTGCCCGGCATGATCTCGACGAACGCGCCGAACGCGGTCGTGCTCTTGACCACGCCCTCGTAGATCTCGCCCACGATCGGCTCGGCGGTGACCTGCTCCACCATCTCCTTGGCGCGCTGCATCGACTCGCCGCCGACGGCGGCGATCGTGACGAGGCCGGTGTCGTCCACCGTGATCTCCGCGCCGGTCTCTTCCTGGATGCCGCGGATGATCTTGCCCTTGGGTCCGATGAGATCGCCGATCTTCTCGGGGTTGATGTTCATCGTGACGATGCGCGGAGCATACGGCGAGAGATCCGCCCGCGGTTCGGCCAGCGCCTTCTTCATCTCGCCGAGGATGTGCAGCCTGCCCTCGCGCGCCTGATCCAGCGCCTCGCGCATGATGCGCAGGTCGAGGCCTTCAATCTTGATGTCCATCTGGATGGACGTGATGCCCTGCTCCGTGCCCGCGACCTTGAAGTCCATGTCGCCGAGCGCGTCCTCGGTGCCGAGGATGTCGGTTAGCACCGCGTAGCGATCGCCTTCCTTGATGAGACCCATCGCCACGCCGGCGACGGCGGAGCGGATCGGAGCGCCGGCGTCGAACAACGCCAGCGACGCGCCGCACACCGAAGCCATGGACGAGGAGCCGTTGGACTCGAGCACGTCAGAGACGATGCGGATGGTGTACGGGAACTTGTCGAACTCGGGCAGCACCACCTGAATGGCCCGCTCCGCGAGGTTGCCGTGGCCGATCTCGCGGCGGCTCGTGCCGCGCATCATCTTGACTTCGCCCGTACAGAACGGGGGAAAGTTGTAGTGCAGCATGAACGACTTCGTCGTCTCGCCCAGCTCATCGATGGAATCGAGCCGCTGCACGTCCTTCGCCGTACCGAGCGTGACGGCGACGAGAGCCTGCGTCTGGCCACGCGTGAACAACGCGGAGCCATGCGCGCGCGGAAGCACCGACGAGTCGATGCTGATCGGCCGGACTTCCTGCGATTTTCTTCCGTCAACGCGCAGGCCGGTGTCGAGCACTTGGGCGCGGAGCGTGATGTACTCGAGCTCCCCCCAAAAGTGCGAGATGTCCTTGGGGTTGTCCGGGAACTCCTCGAGCAGCTGCGCGGCTACTTCCTTCTTCAGGGTCGACATTCCCTGCATGCGCGCCTGCTTGTCCGCGAGGTTGATCGCCTCGTTGATGCGGCCCTCGGCGAGCAGCTTCATCCTGGCGTCAATCGCCGGGTTCGGCTCCGCCTTGGTCCAGGTCATCTTCTCGGCGCGGCCGCGGGCGAGCAGCTCTTCCTGCATCGCGACCAGCTCACGGATTCCCTTGTGGCCGATGGTCAGCGCCTCGACGACGTCTTCTTCACCGATCTCGAGCGCGCCGCCCTCGACCATGATGATCGAGTCCTTCGAGCCCGTCGCGACGAGATCGAGATCGCTGTACTCGAGCTGCTGGAAGGTGGGATTGAGCACCCACTTGTCCTGCACGCGTCCGACGCGCACGCCGGCGATCGGTCCCGTGAACGGGATCTTCGACGCGCTGAGCGCGAACGACGTCGCGAGGAGACCGAGCACGTCGGCGTCGTTTTCCTGGTCAGCCGAGATCACGTAGACGAAGACCTGGATCTCGTTTTTGAAGCCTTCCGGGAAGAGCGGGCGGATCGAGCGGTCGATGATCCGCGCCTTGATGACCTCGGAATCGTGCGGGCGTCCCTCGCGCTTGATGAAGCCGCCCGGAATCTTTCCCGCCGCGTACGTCTTGTCGCGGTACTCTACCGTGAGCGGGAAAAAGGGGAGCGTACTGAGGTTGTCGCTGACGGTGACCGCGGCGAGCACCATGGTGTCGCCGAACTGAACGACCGCGGAGCCCGCGGCCTGCTTCGCCATTCTGCCGGTCTCTATCGAGAGCTTGCGGCCGGCGAAGACTTTTTCGATGCGTTCCATTCTTCTCTTTTTTTTCTGAGAACACGAAGCGCGCGGGCCCATTGTGGCGCCCGCGCG
>JANLGX010000076.1 GCA_024654005.1 Gemmatimonadaceae bacterium
AACAAAACCGCGCTGAACAAAGGCTGAAACAGGTAGCTGATCCAGAGATTGTTGATCCCCCGGCGGGCAAGGCTGAATGCCACCGCGTCCTGCAGGACGATCACGAAGCACCAAGTCGCCGTCCAGCGGCGGGCCGGCGTCGCGCGCCGGCCCGCCAGAAATGCCGCAGCAGCCGGCATCAGCGGCGACAACACTGCCGCATGTTGAAGGATTGTGGGCCGCAGGCTACTGCCCGTTCAACGAATTTCCGCCGCCGCAGTACGGTGGGCACGGATAGCTGCCGTCGAATAGCAGGCCGGCGGTCATGTCGTTTCCCTGAGCGTCGACGCCGACCAGAACTGTTTGTTGTGAATCGTCCTCCGCCGTGCCCGTGTAGGCACGAATGCCCGCGCATCCCGGCTGCGCGAGCAGGGCCTCGTACACTGCGCGCGGGAGCATGCTCCCGAGTTGAGCCCCCACCTCTGCGCGTTCACGATATCGGCGAGTGAGCGCGGCAGCGGCATCGAGTGAGATAGTGTGATCCTGCTTTGGCGGAAAAGCCATGTGGTCTCTCCTGAACGGGAAGTCGTCACGTTCGGCACAGATCGGACGGTCTGCAAGGGTACCTACTAGTAGTAGTAGTGGCGCGAACGAACGTTTACGGGGTAGCGTATACGACAGCATCCGGCGCGAATCGCGGGAGCAGTCATGCGGCCGGAAGTGATGCGGAGGCAGGCGTGCGATCATTACGCGCAATTCAGGCAGCGGCAGCCATGCTCGCGCTCACGCCGGCGTGGGCGGGCGCACAGCTACAGTCGGCCCGCCTCGTCGGGCAGCTGCTGTCCACCGATGGCTCCCCGGTCGTAGCGGCCGAGCTCACGGTTGCGGGGACGGTTCTCGCGAGCCGATCGGACTCCTCCGGCCGGTTCGTGCTCGAAGCTCTCGCGCCGGGGCAGGTGCGCGTGCAAGCCCGGGCCGTGGGCTATGCGCCGGTCGACACAACGCTGACGCTACAGGCCGGTGAGACGCGCACTCTGACGCTCCGCATGTCACGAAGCGTTCAGCAGCTTGCACCCGTGGTCACTGAAGCGGTGCTCCCATATGGGAAGCCGTTGCGCTACCAGCACACCGGCAAATTCGACGACTTCTACGAGCGCCGCGCGAAACGTCCCGGCACTTTTTTCACGCGTGAGGATATCGAGAGCTCCGGAAGAAATACGGTCATGGAGCTGATGTCATCGGTTCCAGGTGTCATTGTCGGTACCCGGCCCGGAGGTATGTCCTATATCCGGGTTGCGCGGTGTGTAGGGAATGCTATTCGAGTAGGCGACATTCCATATAAGTGGCTGGCCGTATACATCGATGGGCAGCGCGTGGGGGGGACTTTGGGGCCATTGAGATCCTCCCCGAGCTCAAGACCATCGATGTCGAAACGGTGGAGGTTTACCGAGGCTCGTCCCAGCTCCCGATCGAGGCCATGGGCAATGCGTGCGCGGCGGTCTTCATCACGACTCGCTACACCACGGGCTCGGTACTGCCCAAAAAATAGCTAGCTGCTGATCGGTTCCTTCAGCACGGCGCGGGGATCTATCCCCACCTCGCGCGCCTTCGCGCGAAACGCCCGGTCATGCGCCACGGGCAGCCCGCTCTCCTGCTGCCACTGGTGCACCATCTCGTGCAGCAGCGTGTGAATCACGTCCTCCCACGCGTCGCGGCGGATGTGACGCCGGCCGATCGCGATGATCGCGGGCCTATCCGCAGCCGCGAGCGAGTAGTGCCCGAGCTTGCGCTTCATCCTTCGCGAAACGCCGATCGTCATGGGCTTGAGCATTCCACCGAAGAACTGATCGTTCAGCTCGGCGTGCGCCTCCGTGAGCCGCGCCGCGTACGGCTCGTCGGCGGGATGGGTGGCTTCGCGCCGCCCACGCGCGCGGCGCCCGGGCAGCACCGCGGCGTAGCTCAGCAGCACGCGCTTCGCCTCGGACCTGCTGTCGCGCCGCTTCGCCCGCGCGAAGCGCACGATGGCACCGACGACCTCGTCGCCGGCGGACGAGTAACCGCGATGCACCCGCAGCCAGCCGTCGCCGAAGCTGACCATCGTCGTGCTGTTGTCGGTCAGCGCGACCCTGACGCCGGGATCGAGACCGAGCGCGTACAGCCGTGCCGGCAGATCGTCGGCGCCCGCCGGCAGGTCGAGGCCGAGCTGCACCGCCGCGGTCACGCGCTCTTCGCCGGCACGGCGCGCGCGAAGGACTGGTGCGGCCCGCGCACGAACGTCCCCTGCTTCTGCGACCACACGAGCGTCGTCACCTCGATCGCTTCCGGCAGCACGGTAATGAGATTGACCGACGACGGCCGGCCGCCGCGCGAGCGGTTGGACACGGTACCCGCGGTCGAGATCACGGTGCCCTTCCTGGTGTGCTCTATGTAGTGCACCGCTTCCTGGTGGTCGTGGCCGCACAGCACGACGTCCACGCCCATCTCGGCGAACGCGCCGAGTATGCGCTGCGTGTTCTTGAGCCCGTGCCGCTGGGACAGCTCGCCCTTCACCGGGTTGTGGTGCATCACCACCACGCGAGCGTCGTCGGCGGGCGCGCGGTCGAACTTCTCCCGCAGCGTCTCGAGCTGCGATCGCGTCACATAGCCGATGATGGAGATGTCGCGCACGTTCCGCGTCAGCGTATGGTACGTCACGCCGTGCGACGTGTTCAGCCCCACGAGGGTGACGCTGGGGATGCTCAGCACCGGCTCCAGATCGTGAAAGACCCACTTCTTGTACGCGTCGAAGATCTTCGGGTATGGCCCGATCCCGAGCGGCGCGCGCCACCAGCGCACGTCGTGATTCCCCGGGACGACAATCGTCTGGCTGACCTTCTGCGCGTCGCGGAGAAACACCGCCGCGCGCTGGAACTCCCCGGCCCGCGCGCGCTGGCTGACGTCGCCCGAGACGGCGACGACGTCGAACTCCCCTTCCTGGATCATCGTCTCGATCGCTTCGATCTGCTCCGGCACCGCGGGCCGGCCAAAGTGGAGGTCCGAGACGTGGAAGATCGTCGTGACGCCGTCCTTGCTCATGCTACTGCGCACTCTCCATGAACAGGATCGCCACGGCGCCGGCATAAGCCTGGAGCGCGCCTTCAGCGGTGGGCGCGGCCGCCCCGGTGATCCGCCTGGCCCAGACGACGCGCTGCCGGCGCCCGTCCACCAGGATCGCCTGGCCGCTCGCGGTGAAGCCGGCGGCGCCGTGCGAGAGCGTCACGTCGAGCGGGAGCAGGAAGTAGCGCCGCCCTTCGGAGACGGCGAGGAGGGTGCGCAGCTCGCCGCCGAGCCGCTCGGGGAGGTCGGTGTCGGGCTCGAGCCGTATCCCGCGGAGCGCGCCGACCGACAGCTCGAACGGATCTGGCAGCAGCGCGGGATTCCGGCGGTGCGCCTGGCGAAGGTCGGCGGGCCAGACCCACGTCTCCGCGATCGCGCGCGACGTGAACGCGCTGCGGAGCGTGTCGTTGAAGCTCTCGCGCAGCGCCGGCCACGCGAGATTCGCAAGCTCCGGCGGCATGGCGGCGGACGCCGTGGGCGCGATGCGCTGCAGTGGCAGGACGACCACGGCGTCGCCGCCGAGGCGGACGTTGGCCTGCTCTTCCTCGCTCGGCCGCTGCTGCGCCGTAGCACATGCGCCGAAGAGAAGCAGAATGGCCGTAGCTGAAACTCGACGGATGATTTGCATGGTTAGGTAGTAGCCAACAGCCAATAGCCAATAGCGCCTGCTTGCCTCAAAACTAGCCGCGGCTCAATTTGGCTGCAGCAGGTTTCGGGAGTTGTGCCACACTTCCGGAGCCGGCCCCACTCTCGAGCATGCGCAAACTCCCTTCCATCTTTTTGTGGACCGGCGTCGCCCTTATCGGCGCCTTCGCCTTTGCCTGGCTCGCCCTCTCGCGGGGCGAGACGATCAGCGCCGCGTGGCTGCTGGTCGCGGCCGTGTCCACGTACCTCGTTGCGTACAGATTCTACAGCCGCTTCATAGCGACCACGGTCTTCGCGCTCGACCCCGCCCGCCCGACGCCGGCAATGCGCCTGACCGACGGCTGCGACTACGTGCCGACGCACAAGTGGATCGTCTTCGGCCACCACTTCGCCACGATCGCCGGCCCGGGGCCGCTCGTCGGACCGACGCTCGCCGCTCAGTTCGGTTTCCTCCCGGGCGCGCTCTGGATCATCGTGGGCGTCGCGGTCGCCGGCGCGGTCCAGGACATGGTGATCCTCGCGGGCTCCATCCGGCGCGACGGCAAATCGCTCGGGCAGATGGCGAAGGACGAGATCGGACCGGTGGCGGGCGCCGCCGCGCTGCTGGCGGTGCTCGGCATCATGATCATCATCGTCGCCGTGCTCGGGCTAGTGGTCGTCAACGCTTTGAAGGTCAGTCCCTGGGGTACAGCGACGGTCATCTTCACGATGCCGGTCGCGATGTTCGTCGGCGTGTACCTGCGGTTCATCCGGCCCGGGCGGATCATCGAAGCGAGCATGATCGGGCTCGTACTCCTCGTCGTCGCGGTGTACGCCGGGCAGTGGGTCGCGGACAGCCCCACGCTCGCGCCGATGTTCACCTGGAGCGGGAGGACGCTCGCCTGGTCGCTGATGGCGTACGGCTTCGCTGCGTCGGTGCTTCCCGTGTGGCTCCTGCTCGCGCCGCGCGACTACATCTCCGCGTTCGTGAAGATCGGAGTCGTGCTGGCGCTCGCGATCGGAGTGCTTATCCTGCTGCCGCCGCTGCAGATGCCGGCGTTCACGCGGTTCACCGACGGCACCGGGCCGATCTTCGCCGGCAAGATCTTCCCCTTCGCGTTCGTCACCATCGCGTGCGGCGCGATATCCGGCTTCCACTCGCTCGTCGCCTCGGGGACGACCCCCAAGATGATCCAGAACGAGGCGGACGCGCGCTTCATCGGCTTCGGCGCGATGCTCACCGAGTCGCTCGTGGCGATTCTGGCGCTGATCGCCGCGTGCGTGCTCGAGCCGGGCATCTTCTTCGCGATCAACGCGCCGGCCTCAGCCATCGGCACGACCAGCGCGAGCGCGGCGCAGGCGATCTCGTCCTGGGGATTCACCGTCACCCCGGACCAGATCGACGTCCTGACCCGCAACATCCAGGAGCAGACGGTGCTGTCGCGTACCGGCGGCGCGCCGAGCCTGGCGATCGGGATGGCCACGATCTTCTCCAATGTGCTCGGCGGCGCGTCATCCATGGCCGTCTGGTACCACTTCGCGATCATGTTCGAGGCGCTGTTCGTGCTCACGGTGCTCGACTCGGCGACGCGGATCGGGCGGTTCATCGTGCAGGACATCGGCAAGAGCGTCTGGGCGCCGCTTGGGCGGACGTCGTGGTATCCCGCGATCGTCATCAGCAGCGCGATCTTCGTGGCGATGTGGGGGCACTTCCTGTATCAGGGAGTCGTGGACCCGCTCGGCGGAATCAACTCGCTCTGGCCGCTGTTCGGGATCTCCAATCAGCTGCTCGCCGCGGTCGCGCTGTGCGTCGGCACGACGATCATCATCAAAATGAGCAAGGCGCGGTACGCCTGGGTCACGCTAATCCCGCTCGCGTGGGTCGCGACGGTCACGCTATCGGCGGGCTGGATCAAGATCTTCGCGGCCGAGCCGCGGCTGGGGTTCCTGTCGCACGCGCGCTGGCTGGCGGAGCGGGTTGCGACGGGTGAGCTGCCGGCGGGCGTCGCGAGCGTGGGGGCCGCGCGGCACATGATGTTCAACGATTATCTCAACGCGCTCGTAGCAGGGGCGTTCATGGTGGCGGTGGTGGTGGTGATCGTCGCCGCCGCGCATGAATGGTGGTTGGTATTGTACGGGCGGAAGGTTGCGGTGAGCACGGAGGTACCTTTTCAGAGGGCGGCATGAGACAAAACGCTGCGTGCTGCGTGCGGCAACTGCGCTGCGTGCTGCGTGCTGCGTGCTGTCATGTTTTCGGATCACTTTGCGGCACCGTCAGGACCTCCGGCCACGGGCAGCCTTGAAATGCAAGTGGTACCGCACCAACTCTCAGCTCACCAGGAGCCTGCTAGGACGCAGCACGCAGCACGCAGCACGCAGCGTTTTTCCCCGACTTTCCCATTCTCCGATGACTGCCATGCTTCGATTCACTCTCGCTTCTCTTCTCCTCGCCTCTCCGCTGTTCGCACAGGCGCCGATAACCAGTCCACCCCCACTTCCGGCGAGCACGGCAACCAAGCCCTTCGACCTGACGATTGCCAACATCATGCGCGGGCCGGAATTGTACGGCCGCCCGCCGCAGCAGGTCGCCTGGTCGGCGGACAACCGGTGGATCTACTTCCGCTGGGTCGAGCCCGGCGCGGACTGGCGGGAGACGCCGAAGCCGTACCGCGTGCGCGCGGTCCCGGGCGCGAAGCCCGAGCGCGTCGCCGATGCTCAACTCGACACCGTCGGGCCGCTGCTGGCCAGCGGCGTGTTATCGGCCAGGCGCGACCGGCGAGTCGTCGAGTTCCAGGGGGACATCTTCGTCATAGACGAGCGCACCGGAAACGTGCGCCGGCTGACGGAGACCGTCGGCCGGGAGGGTGACCCGCGGTTCAGCGCCGACGGCACTCGCATCTTCTTCGTGCGCGACAACAACGTCTTTTCGGTGGACGTGAGCGGCGGTTCGCTGCGGCAGCACACCGACATCCGTTTCGGCGGCGCGGCGGACTCCGCGCGCCGCGCCGATTCGGTCCGCCGCGTGACGCAGCGCGGATTCCTCGAGGCACAGCAGCTCGAGCTGTTCGAGGCGATCCGCGACCGCGCGCGCGCCGACAGCATCCGCCGGGCGGACTCGACCTCGCTCGCCGCGCGCCGCCTCCCGCCGATCTTCCTGGGCAAGAACGAGCGCATCAGCTCGATGTCGGTGTCGCCGAGGGCGGACGCGATCATGGTCGTGCTCACTTCACAGGGCGAAGGCGCGCGCCGCGCCGCGGTCCCGCGGTACGTGACCGAGAGCGGATATACCGAGGAGCTGCAGCCGCGCACGAAGGTTGGCGACGTACAGGGGCGGTCGCGAATCGGGTTCGTCTCGCTGCCGTCCGGCCGCGTCACCTGGCTGCGCGCGTTCGGCGGGGACACCGCACTCGGCTTCACGCGCGCGGTCGGATGGAACCAGAGCGGGACGCACGCCCTGCTCTTCTCCAGGAGCTTCGACAACAAGACCCGAACGATCCACACGGTGGACGCGTCGGGCAACATGCGCGCGGCCGACGTGCTGCGCGACACGGCGTGGGTGGCCGGCCCGTGCTTCGGCTGCGCCGGCTGGTACGACGAGGGACGGCGCATCTGGTACGTGTCGGAGGCGGACGGCTACGCCCACCTGTACACGTCGCGCCCCGACGGCAGTGACGAGCGCCAGCTCACGAGCGGCCGCTGGGAAGTGCGCGACGTCGAGCTGTCGCCCGACGAGCGCTGGTTCTATCTGCACACCAACGAGCCGTCGCCGTTCGAGCGCCACTTTTACCGGATGTCCGTCAACGGTGGCGATCGCACCCGGATCACCAGCCTGTCGGGCGGCCATGAGGTGACCATATCGCGCGACCAGCGCTGGCTGGCCGACGTGTACTCGCACGTCAATCAGCCGCCGGATCTCTTCCTCATGGAGAACCGCCCGGGCGCGCCGATGCACCGGCTCACGCTGTCGCCGTCGGAGGAGTGGCGTTCGTTCAGCTGGATCAAGCCGGAGATCGTGCACATCCCCGCCTCGGACGGAGTGCAGGTTCCCGCGCACATCTACCGGCCGCAGGACATGGGCGCGCAACCCAATGGCGCCGCGGTGATCTTCGTGCACGGCGCCGGCTATCTGCAGAACGTCGGCAACTTCTGGTCGGAGTACCCGCGCGAGTACATGTTCAACCAGCTGCTCGCGTCCAAGGGGTACGTGGTGCTCGACGTCGACTACCGCGCATCGGCGGGACACGGCCGCGACTGGCGCACGGCGATCTACCGCTGGTTCGGCGGGCGCGACCTGCAGGATCAGGTGGACGCGGCGCGCTGGCTCGAGCGCGAGCACGGCATCCCCGGCGACCGCGTGGGTATCTACGGCGGCAGCTACGGCGGGTTCATCACGCTGATGGCGCTGTTCAACGAGCCCGAGCACTTCGGCGCGGGCGCCGCGATTCGCAGTGTTACGGACTGGGCGCACTACAACGAAGGGTATACGGCCAACATCCTGAACCGGCCGCAGCAGGATTCGCTCGCGTACCGCCGGTCTTCGCCGATCTACTTCGCGCAGGGGCTGCAGGACCCGCTCTTGATCCTGCACGGCATGGTGGACACGAACGTGCACTTTCAGGACGTGGTGCGGCTCACGCAGCGGCTGATCGAGCTGGGCAAGACCGGGTGGGAGCTGGCCGTGTATCCGGTGGAGGATCACGCGTTCGTGCGGCCGTCGTCGTGGACCGACGAGTATCGCCGGATCTACGAGATCTTCCAGGAAAACCTGCCCGTGCGGCGCGTCCCTTGAGCGCCGCGTGGTGCCAGCGAATCGCCGAGCTGGTGCGCGCCGTAATCGGCGCGCCCAGCTACGAGCTGTATCTGGAGCACATGCGCCTCGCGCATCCCAACCAGACGCCGCTCGACCGCGAAGATTTCGTCTGCGCCAGGCTGCACGCGCGCTACTCGAAGCCCGGCGCGCGCTGCTGCTGATCCGCTGGTGAGATCGCGACCGGCAACAGCACGACCGTAGCAGCGAGCGCCAGCGCGGCACCCGTCACAAACGCTGTGGCCGGACCGAAGCGGTCCCACAGCACTCCGAACAGCACCGACGCGGGCAGCGCGCCCAGTCCGACGGCGAGATGGAACCAGCCGAACGCGGAGCCGCGGTCGGCCGCCGGCACCATGTCGGCCACGAGCGCGCGCTCACTCCCTTCGGTGAGGCTGAAGAAAAGTCCGTACGCGCCGAACAGCGCCCACACGTGCCACGCTTCGCTCGCGTACGCGAACGCGAGATACACCGCGGCGAACAGCGTCCACCCGGAGACGAGGAGCGGCTTTCTCCCGAAGCGATCGGACAGCGATCCGCCGAACGTTCCGGTCGCGGCCTTCACCACGTGCAGGTACGCCCAGAGGAGCGGAACCCACGCGACCGGCACGCCGAGATCCGTCGCCCGCAGGAGGAGGAACGCGTCCGTGGAATTGCCGAGCGTGAACAGGAGCACGGCGCCGAGGTAGATCCAGAAGTTCCGGTCGAGCCTTCGGCGCAGCGAGACGGCCGGCGCCGCCGCCACCGGCGCTTCCGGCCGCCGCTCGCGCACGGCGAGCACGACCACCGCCAGCGCGATCGCTGCAGGGATTCCGGCGAGCAGGAATACGGTGCGCAGCGGCACTCCCATTTGCCGCAGAAGGAGGAAGGCCACGACCGGGCCGACGACCGCCCCGGCGTGATCGAGCGAGCGCTGAAAGCCGTAAGCGCGGCCGCGAATCGCGGGGTCCACCGACTCGGCGATGAGCGCGTCGCGCGGAGCCGTGCGGATCCCCTTGCCGACGCGGTCCGTCACGCGCAGCGCGAAGACCTGAGACGCGCTCTGCGCCAATCCGATCAGCGGCCGCACCGCCGACGCGAGCGCGTATCCCGCGACCACCAGCGGCTTGCGGCGGCGCATGCGGTCGGACCACCAGCCGCTCGCGAGCTTGAGCAGCGACGCCGCCGATTCCGCGGCTCCCTCGATGACGCCGATGAACGACGCGCTCGCGCCGAGGGTAGTGCTGAGGAAGAGCGGCAGCAGCGGGTAGATCATCTCGCTCGACACGTCGGTGAAGAAGCTCACCGCGCCGAGCGCGATTACCGTGCGGCCGAGCTTCGGCCGGGTCGCTATGTGACCCGTACCTCGGAGTTATCGCCCACCGTCACTTCACCGCGGAGCCCGTCGAGCACGGCCTCGTCGCCGATGAGCGAGTTGCACAGCTTCGATTTTCTGATCTTCGCGCCTGACCCGACGATCGTGTGGCTCAGCTCCGATCCCTCGATCACGCTCCCCTTCCCGATCGAGACGTTGGGCCCGACCGTGGAATCCTTGAGCGTCACGTCGTCTTCGATGTAAACCGGATCCACGATCTTCACGCCTGCGATGTCGGCTGGCTTGCGCGCATGGCCTTTGGTGAGCATCACGCGGTTGGTGTCGAGCAGCGTCTCGAGCTTCCCCGCGTCGTACCAGCCGGCGACGTCCACGACCTTGAGCTTGGCGCCGTGATCGATCATGTACTGGAACGCGTCGGTGAGATAGTACTCGCCCATGTTCATCGGCGACGCCAGCACGTGGTCGAGCCCCTCGAACAGCAGCTTCCAGTTCCTGACGTAGTACAGCCCGATGTTGGCGCGCTTGGAAATCGGCTCCTTCGGCTTCTCGACGATGCGCGTCATGTTGCCGTCGGCGTCGGTGACGACCACGCCGAAGCGCTGATAGTCCTCGACTTCCTTCACCCAGATGATCCCGTCGGCGTCGGTCCGGTTGATGAGCGACAGGTCCGCGTCGAAGATCGTGTCCACGAAGATGATGAGCACCGGCTCGTCCACGTACTCGCGGGCGAGCGCGATCGCGCCGGCGGTCCCGTCCTGCACCTTCTGCTCGATGAACACCGAGGGAAAGTCGTAGGTGCGGGCGAACTCCTCGATCTTCTCCTTGAGGTGCCCGGTGATGTAGATGATCTGGTCGACGTCGCCGAGGCGCTTCAACTCGTCGAGCACGTACGCCATGACCGGCTTGCCGGCGACTTTGAGCAGGGGCTTGGGCGTTACGTGCGTGTGCGGGCGAAGGCGCGTCCCCTTTCCAGCCAGCGGAATGATGACTTTCACGGGGCGCTTGTCCCCTCGCGCCCATACCGGTCCTTCAGCCGCACGACGTCGTCGAGGTGCGCGGTCGATGCTTCCAGCACGTCGCAGTCGGTCACGGCTTCCATCTGGTGCACGGTGTGCGGCGTGATGCGGAACGATTCGCCCGCACGGAGTAGCACGTCCGCGAGATCGTTTTCGGTCGGACCCGTCTGCACCCGGTAGATGATCTCGCCGGACAGCAGGTGGACGGTCTCGTCCTTGGCGTTGTGGTACTGAATCGACAGCGCATGCCCGGCCTTGATGTGCAAGATCTTACCCACGTACAGGTCGGTGCTGGCCCAGATGGTCTCGTGTCCCCACGGCTTGGGAACGACGCGGACGTCCACTCTGCCGGAGCGCGGGGCGGAGTCGCTGGGAGACGCTTGGTTGCGCTTTTGATCTTCGGCGGGGGCGGGCATCCAGTAATATCTCGCACTGCGTGGAAGAGCGGCAACCGCCGGGCACGGGTTCTGCCTTTGAGGGCCGGCCGGGCGAGCTGGTCGAAGCCGACCGGCGGGAGGAGGTACGCGAGAGCGCGACCGCGCTGTCGCAGCTCGAGATCGAGGCGCGCGAAGCCGCGACCGACGTCGCCGCGCCGGACGATCCCAAGCTGGCGCTGATCGATTTCGGGATGACCGCGCACCTGCCGCAGCGCATGCGCGACAGCATAGTGCGGCTGCTCATGGGGATCGCGGAGAACCACGGCGAGCAGGCCGCGGAGGCTGGTGCTGGCCGGTCTGCTGGTGGCGAGCAGATTGATGATTCAGAGCTGGCCGCGGCTCGGGATCGTCGGGTTCGCGATTGCCGCGGTGCTGGGGCTGTACATGGTCGTCTCGATCCTCATCAGCGACCGGAAGCGGAACCGAACCAAATGAACGGCAATAATTCGCGGTAGCAGGATCGCGCGGCGGGCGGCTGTAACTCGTGGCCGCCGAACGATGCCACACCGCACCGATCTCAGTGTGAGAGTTCGCCTGCGTGCCAACCGCACGCGGAACCTCAACCGGGAGGTCGGATGCGGATCAACAGCAGTGTGGCCGCGATGCAGCGATCGCGAGTCTGGAAGCTCATCGTCGCGCTGGGCGGTGCGATGGTGGTTGCGAGCGTTGGAATTTCGGGGTGCGAGGATTACGAGCTACCGGTGGCGCCGGAAACCGTGGCCGCTCCCGAGCCCCGGCTCTCCCAATATCCCACGGAAACGCAGTATGCCGAGATGCCGGCGGAGTTCCGGCAGAAACCAGGGATAATCAGGACTTGGGTGGACGCGGGGTTCGTGAGCAGCCGGGCGTACGGTCAAGCGGGCATGGAGTTCCTGGCCAATTACGCCAAGATCACCATGCCCGTCACGCTTTTGTTCAACAATTCGGAGGTCACCACTACGGTTGGGTACTCCGAGCAGGCCTACTTCCTTCCTCTGACACGGGAGCTGAGCGCGAACGCGTCCGTGGCCGTCAATGGATCGTGCGGCTACACGGTAAACGCCCATGCGGAGTTCTTCATTCGCAATCAGTTTCCCCTCAAGACTGGCTGGTTCGAGTGGGGACAGGAGGGCAGGTCTGGTGACGCGTCTAACTCGCAGCCGGCGTGCTCATGCGGCGAGGCCACGATGCTTCTGGATGCGGCGTATGACCCGTACTCCGTGGATGGCGTCGACTCCAGCTGCGGATCGACCGGTACCAGCGGCGGCGATGGCGGCACGCAGTATTACCCCGGCGACAACACTGGAGGGGAGACGGTCAACTTTCATACTGGACAGGGAAATGGGGGTACCAGCGCGTGCGGCGCGTACGCGGTCGTCGAATACGTCTGCTTTGATACTTGGGATGCCAAAACGGAGACCTGGAAGGAGTGGGGATGCGGCTACGTCACCATGTGCTAACCGGAGTGGCATCGGGCAACAACCCCGAGACATCGGCAATACACCACCACTAAAGGAGACGAAAATGCAACAATTTTACCTGGCCATGATTCTGGCACTGCTAGTCGTGCCGGGAATCGGTTCGAGCGCAGGAGCGCAAGCGCCCGCATCCAAAGCATCCGCCCGCGTGCCCGCGACGATCGTGCTATCCGATCGGCTCCCACCCGGCAGCCGGTTCGTGGTGAAGCGCTCGCCGGCATCGGCGCGCCGGGATGTCATCGTACTCGCGCCGGATGCCAACGAACAGGAGCTTAGCGCCGCGATCAGGGCGCTGCTCACCGTGAGGCAACGGGAGGGCGACTTTCCGGCCGACGCAAAGACGGTAAGAATCCGGCCCACCCGATCGAACCCTGCGGCGCGCCCCGCCTTTCCGTGGATCGGCCGCGTTCTGGCCGACGTCAATCGTGCCGACCGGATTGAAATACCGGAGGTCGGCTCCGTCCGCGCAGTGCAGATCTGGCTTCCGAAACAGGATAAGCCCCGTCCAGCTCAACCCAACCCGCGTGGATGATGAACGCTCAGTTGAGCGTCAGATCGCGCTCCTGGCGATCTGACGCTCGGCTGACGGTCTGGCGATAATTTTATGAGTCTATCAAAGCTGCGAGCCGACCCGCGGTTCACGTTTTCCCAATAGTCAACGCGAGGGTACTCCCATTCTCCCCACACTCTCGGTTTTTGTCTGGCTGTGGTTATCGGCGGTGACAATGCCGCCGAACTCCAGGCACGAGCCAATCATCCGCGATGAAGCCGGCCCCCGATGCACCGCCCGCGAGTTGTCGCGAACCCGGTTGATCGTGGAGGGGAATCGAGAGGTGTACATCGAGCCCGTGGTCTTCGTGGTCTCCGGTGGTCGGGCACTTCTCGCCGGCAAACCCAGTTACATCTTTGCCAAAAGGCAGCCCGGCGCGATGGCCGAAGTCGAGAGCCGCCACGCCGTCTTCGGCGCGGTAATCGAGGCGGACGGCACTGCGCGAACCGTGTCCCAGCCGCCGGTCAATGATGGAAAGGTGACGGCTGTCGCTGCCCTAGCTTCCGACGGCGGTGGTTGGCGCATGATTTTCGCCGAGCAGGATTCGATTGCCACAGGCAGTCCGCCGATCGTGAACGCGTATTGGCACGGCATATACGACGGCACGCGATGGTCGGCCATCGAGCGATTGCCGAGTCCAGCCGGGAAACCGCTCCTGTATTTCAACAGCTCCGATCTGACCCAGAGTGGCGACACCATCGTCTGGGCTGCCTTGGCGCAGGTTGCCGGCTCGCGGCAGGGCATCGTGATTTTCGAGAAGATCGCCGGCAGCTGGTCGCATCATATCGTGTCCACGCCGTTCGCCAGCCGTGTCGAGCTCGCACACATACCGGGAATCGGTTTTGTGCTAGCCGGGGTGCATCGTGATACGACGGCCGCCTCCCATAGAAGCTCAGTCTTCTTCTATCCGCGACGCTCGAATTGGGAGCTCCATCGGAAAGTCACGCCGACCAACAATCAAGACCTCGGTAGCGCTGCACTCCTTTTTTCGGAAGGGACAGGAACGCTGTCCTGGATGGCGCGAACCGCAGATGCCGCGGATTCACGCTGGGAGCTCAAGGCGATGGTCGGGGCAATCGCCGACCGCGACGAATCGATCCTCACTGTCGATCGGGACGCAATTCCGCAGTTCGTTCCGGTCGCCTTGCCTGGCGGCCAGGTGGCCTGGGTAACCCACCATTCGACCGACTCGAGTGACTCGACCGAAACCGGGGAGCTGCGGCTCGTGCGGCTGTCAGACGGCACGCCAGAAATGCTCTGGCGGACGGCGCACCCCTACCTCGGTCCGTTCACGGCGACAGCGTATGCCACCTCGGATGTGCTGATCACGGGCCCGGAGCTCGACAAGGAGCGAGAACTCCTCGTTTCCCTGCTGATTCGCGTCCGGATCCAGTGCGACGGCAGTACGACGCCGGGCGACTAGCGCCACAGCTCGGCGTCCGCAAGGCGCTTCCGATCAGGAGAGCATTTTCCGCCGTAACGTGCTCAGCCGGCGGCGCACCGACCCGTCCATCACCGTGTCGCCGATGCGCACGACCACCCCGCCGAGTATCGCGGGGTTCACGCTCATGTGCGGCACGACTTCCTTCCCCACGGCCCGTGAAAGCTCTCGCGCGATGACGTTGTTCTCGTCGGCCGACGTCTCCTTCGCCACCGTCACGCGCGCGTGCACGCGGCCGACGGATTCGTCCACCAGGTTCGCGTACTCGACCGCGATCTCCGGAATCAGCATCTGGCGCCGGTTGCGCAGCAGCGCCCGGAGGAACTCGAGGAACAGCTTCGGCACCCGGTCCTGCACGGCCTTGGTGATGACCTCGTTCTTCTGCGCCGCGCTCACCCGCGGCGACTCCAAAAACCGCCGGAGCGTCGTATCCTGCTCGACCGCCGCGGCGAAGTCGGTGATCATCTTCGCCCACCCGTCGAGGTCGTTAGCCTTTCTCGCGAGCGAGAGCAGCGCCTCCGCATAGTTGCGCGCGATGCTGGAGTCGCGCATCAGCGGCTCGCGCGGTCCGGCTTCGACACCGGGATCGAAGCCAGGAACGTCTCCACGATTTTCCGGTTCGCGTCGCTGTCCAGGTTGCGCTCGATCACCTTCTCGGCGCCCGAGATGGCTAGCTCCACCGCCTCGCGCCTGAGCTGCGCGATTGCGCGATCGCGCTCAGCCTCGATCTCCCGCCGCGCGCGGCCGAGCATCTCCTGCTGCTCGGCCTTGGCCTCCTCCAGCATGTGCGCGCGCACCTTCTCCCCCGCCGTGCGCGCATCGGCGATAAACCGCTGAGCGTCGGCGCGCGCATCCTCGATCTTCGCGCGGTGCTGCAACAACAGCAGCGCTGCTTCATCGCGATCCCGCTTCGCCGCCTCGATGGCTTCCCGAAGTGCGGCCTCGCGCGCCTCGACCGCGGCGGTGATCGGCTTGAACGCGTACCTGGCGAGAACGATCCAGAGCGTGATGAAGATTATCAGCGTCCAAAACATCAGCCCCGTGTTCGGGGACATGAGGCTCGTCGACTCCGCCGGCTCGGCCGCGTATGCCGGAGCCGCGAGCAGGAACAGCGAGAGTGTTAGGATCTTGCGCATATGTCTGCCTGAGTTGCGACCCACCTGGCCCGGGCCTGGTGAGCTGCGTAGTTGTTAGACGTACTTTTGAGCAATCATGAATGCGACGACGATCGCGAACAGTCCGGGCGCGTCGATGAGCGCCGCGAGAATAAGCGATCCCGTCTGAATCTTGGGCTGCATCTCCGGCTGTCTCGCCATGCCATCCATGGCCCGTCCGCCGAGTATACCGATGCCGATGCCTACGCCGATGACAGCGAGCCCGGCGCCAATGCCTGCGCCTAGCTGCGCCCACGCTGCGGCGTAGTCCCGGCCGAGCGCCGCGTCCTGCAGCATGAGAAAAAGGTCCATTTTCAAACTCCACGTGCGTAATGTGAAACTGCGTCGCTCGCGCCGACTTCGCGCCGCTCGTCCCCGGGGCCCGGGCCCCAACGAGCTTCACCGGCCGCCCGGCCGGCTACGTTGAGTGTCGGTGAGCTACGCCGGCACCGAAAAACGGTGAATAGTGATTAGTGATTAGTGATTAGTGACTAGTGACTAGTGACGACTCTAGTGTGCAGCTTCCCGGATCTGGCCGATGAATACGGCCGAAAGCAATGCGAAGATGAATGCCTGTAGAAAAGCAACAAACAGCTCGAGCAGCATGATCGCGACCACCATGACGAACGGGAATACCGCCAGCCCGATGAACGACGCGCCGAAGGTGAAGATCATCCCGATGAGCGCGAGCACCATGACGTGGCCCGCCGTCATGTTGGCGAACAGCCGGATCGCGAGCGCGATCGGCTTGGTGAACTTTCCGAACAGCTCCACGGGCGTCATGATGACGGTCATCGGCAGCTTCAGCGCCAGCGGCATGTCGTGCGGCCAGAACACGATCGTACCGATGTACTTTTTGCCGAGGGTGCGCATGCCGGCGACCTCGACCATGACGAACGTGATGAGCGCCAGCACCGCAGTCACGGAGATGTTCCCCGTCGCGGTCGCGCCGTACGGGATCATGCCGAGCAGGTTGGCGAACAGGATGAAGAAGAACAGCGTCAGCACGAACGGCACGTAGCGATCTCCGTGCGGGCCGACATTCGGCATGACGACCTCGTTGCGCAGGTACAGCACGACCGCTTCGATGCCGTTCGAGAACCCGCGCGGCGATTTGTCGGGCTTGGACCCGCCGTGAGCCCGCGCGCCTCCGATCAGCACCACGAGGCAGAGCGCGGCCGCGATCCACAAGAACACGACGTGCTTCGTCGGCGACAGGTCGAGGGTCAGGCCGCCGATGTGAATCGGCTTCCAGCGGGGCAGCTCGAGGTGGCAGGCCCAGCCCGGCGCCAGGCACGGATACTCGAGCGAGTGCGAGTCCGTGATGTGCGGCGTGATGATGTCCACGCGCTCGGGGACGTTCGTCGCGTGCTGCACCGCATCGTCCTGCGTAGCGGCGGCAGGCGGAGCGGCGTAGTCCTGCGCTGCCGCGGCGGGCGCGAACAGGGCGCCGAGCATCAGCGTGGCCGCGAGAAGCAAGCGTCGCCGCATCATCGCTCCAGCATGACCGGTTCGAGGATGCTCGTGGCGAACAGGAACGCCGCCAGGCTGAAGAGCGCGGCCGCGAGCGGCAAGCCGAGCGTCCCCGCGGCGAGGAAGCCGTAGGTGATGAGCGCCGCGAACCGCAGGAGCGAGCCGAGTCCCCAGCCGATCATCACGCCCTGCCCGCGCA
>JANLGX010000079.1 GCA_024654005.1 Gemmatimonadaceae bacterium
CACGAACTCCATGAGCTGCGCGTCGGGGGCGATCGCGATCGGCGACGCGTTCCGGCAGATCCGCGACGGCTACGCCGACGTGATGATCGCGGGCGGAGCCGAGGCGCCGTTGTCGCCGCTGTGCTTCGGCGCGTTCGCGCTGATCCGCGCGATGTCCACCAACAACGACGACCCGGAGCACTCGTCGCGTCCGTTCGACCGTCTCCGGGACGGGTTCGTGATGGGCGAGGGCGCGGCTACGCTGATCCTCGAGGAGTACGACCGCGCGGTATCGCGCGGCGCGCGCATCTACGGCGAAGTGGCCGGCTTCGGCGTCACCAACGACGCGCACCACATGACCGCACCGCTCCCCGACGGATCGCAGGCCGCGCGCGCGATGCGCATCGCATTGGCGGACGCGGACGTTTCACCCGCCGACATCGAGTACGTCAACGCGCACGGCAGCTCGACCCAGCTCAACGACTCCACCGAGACGGTGGCAATCAAAGCCGTGTTCGGCGAGCATTCGCGCCGGCTGCTCATCAGCGGCACGAAGGGCTACTACGGCCACGCGCTGGGCGCGTCCGGCGCCATCGAGGCGGGGATCTGCGCCCTCGCGCTCGAGGAGAACTGGCTTCCTCCCACGATCAACCTTACCGTCGCGGACGAGGCGTGCGATCTTGACTACCTTCCCGGCGCCGGCCGCGAGCGGAGAGTCGAGCACATCCTCACCAACTCGTTCGGCTTCGGCGGGATCAACGCCGCGCTGGTGATACGTCGGGCCAGTTGACGGAATAACGAGCCGGCCCAGCCGGCACTACAGCGGAGGAAGGAGCATGAGGGACTCGCTGAGACACTTTGCGGCGGAGCTCATCGGCACGTTGGCGCTGGTGTTCGTCGGCGGCGCTGCGATCATGGGCACGGCCATATCCGGGTCGCAGGCCAGCCTCGTGGAGATCGCCTTCGCGCACGGCCTCATCCTGGCCGTGATGGTCACCGCGCTCATGCGGATATCCGGCCACTTCAACCCCGCGGTCACGCTCGGCTTCCTCGCCGTGCGCCGCATCGAGCCGATGATGGCCGGCGTCTATCTCGTGGCGCAGCTGCTCGGCGCAATGCTCGGCGCGTATCTGCTCAAGACGGTCTTTCCCGAGCCCATTTTCGCCGCCGCCCGCGGCGGCGGCCAGTTCATCTCGCTCGACATCACCGGGACGCAGGCGTTCATCGCGGAGATGATCGCGACGTTCTTCCTGGTGCTCGTCGTGTTCGGCACGGCCGTCGATCCCAAGGCTCCCCGGGTGGGCGGCCTCGCGATCGGCTTCACTCTCGCCGCCGGCATGCTCGCCATCGGCCCGATCACGGGCGGCTCGCTCAACCCGGCCCGCTCGTTCGGGCCGGCCGTGGCGAGCGGCGTATACGAGGGCCAGCTCATCTACTGGACGGCGCCGCTGCTGGGCGGAATCGTGGCCGCCGTGCTGTACGAGTACCTCTTCATGCGCGGCGCGCCGGAGCCGGTCGACCACGGCACCGTGCGGCCAGTCTAGGCGCCCAACCGCGCGCGAGCCTCGTCGCCGTCCATACCGGCCACCTCCACGATCTTGTCGCGCGAGCGCTCGCCTCGCGCGATGGTCACGTCGCGCACGGGGACGCCCAGGAGCCCGGCGAGGATCTCCCGCACTTCCCTGTTAGCGCGGCCGTCGAGCGGCGGCGCCGCGCAGCGAATCTTGACGGCGTCGCCGTGAAGACCGGCCAGTCCGGTTTTCTTCGCGTTCGCGACCACGTGGATCTTGAGCCGCGCTGCGCCCACGGGCCGGTCAGGGCCCGTGCTCGAGATACTTCTTCTCATAGCGCCGGATCGAATCGAGGATGACTTCGGCCGCGAGCTCGCTCTTCTCCCACCGCTGGATCTCGGCGCGCCTCCCCTCGAGGTCCTTGTAGATCGAGAAGAAGTGCTCGACTTCCTTGAGAAAATGGCCCGGCAGGTCGGCGATGTCGAAGTACTCGCCGTAGTACGGGTCGTTGATCGGCACCGCCAGGATCTTGTCGTCCGGCTCGCCGCGATCGAGCATGCGGAGCACGCCGAGCGGGCGGCAGTCGATGTGGCAGCCGGGAAACGTGGGCTCGTTGATCATGACGAGCACGTCGAGCGGATCGCCGTCCTCGTGCAGCGTGCGCGGGATGAAGCCGTAGTCGCCCGGGTAATGCACCGCCGAGTAGAGCACGCGGTCGAGCCGGATCAAGCCGGAGACCTTGTCCAGCTCGTACTTGTTGCGGCTCCCGCGCGGAATCTCGACCACCGCCGTGAGGTGATCCGGCGGGTGCGGCCCCGGCGGAAGGTCGTGCCAGGCGTTGATCAAGCGGGCACCCGCTCCATGGTGCCCTTGTAGGACATCGGCTCCTCTTCCACGCCGAAGTTCCGCGACGCGCGCTCGGCCACGCGGCTCAGCTCGTCCGCACGCAGTGAACGAGAAAGCTAGCGCAGGCGGGCGGGCTCCATTCAGCGCTTCTCGAGATCGCGCTCCCCTGGAGTCATGCGAGCGGCGCGTCCCTTGCCGGGGTGCGCCTGCGCTTCGTGAAAGCGCTCGCCCTTGAGTCGCACCGACTCGACGAACCCCTCGTACTCGCGGTCGCTGAGCTCCTCGGCGATGCCGGGAATCAATCCCTTCACCAGCGTCACGCGCTCCGCGAGCGTGAGCGCGTTGATCTCCTGCACGAGCTTGCGGAGAACCGGATGGTTCATCCAGTCGGTTTCCTTGCTGGTAGTGATTCCGGTCCCTGTCCCATTTTCCTCTAGCCGCGGAGGATCTTCGAG
>JANLGX010000080.1 GCA_024654005.1 Gemmatimonadaceae bacterium
TCCGACTTCGCGATCTCCCGATAGAGCGCACGCTTGTCGAGCTCCCCGAGCCATTCAACGTTTTCGGCGCCAGCGTGCCGATGCGCTGATCGCGGGCGCCGAAAACGTTGAATGGCTTGGGGAGCTCGACAAGCGTGCGCTCTATCGGGAGATCGCGAAGTCGGAGCTCATGCTGTACCCGGGCGTGCCGAACTTCGCCGAGACGGGCTGCATCGCGGCCACCGAGGCGCAGGCGTGCGGGACGCCGCTGATCGCGACGCGGATAGGCGCGATCCCGGAGACGTTGCACGAGGACGCGGGGCGACTGATCGCGGGAGATTCCACGGCCGCGGAGTATCAGCAGACGTTTGCGGCCGCGGCGCTGGGGCTGCTTGATGACGCGGACACGTATCGGCAGGCAGTCGAGGCCGGGCAGCGGTGGTCTCGAGGGTACGACTTGGGTGCTGTTGCGGCCGAGTGGGAGGCATTCGCGTATCAGTATTTCGACGACCGCTTCGAGTCCAGGAAGCCGGCCATCCTGCGGCAGCTATGTTGGTACGAGGACCTCCGGGCGGCGAACACGTTGGCCGTGACGATGGACGAAAACGCCGCCGCCGATATGGAGCGGTGGCGTTATGGGACGAAACCCGAGACGCCGGAGGAGTATGCGGCGCGTGCGATGGACCCGCGGGCAGAGCAGCAGATAACGAGCCGGGTAGTGTCGATCCAGTACACGATTTCCGAGCTCTTTGACGAGGCCGCGCGGCAGCAGCCTCTGCGGATCCTGGACTTCGCCGCGGGGAACGGGTCCTACGCGCGTTTGATGCTGGAGTGGTTTCCGAACGCGACGATTGACCTTGTGGACTACAGCCAGACGCTGTGTGAGGTTGCCCGCGCATTCTTGGCAGAGACGTATTCGGCGGAGCGATTTACGACGACGGCGGGCTCGTTCGCGGACGTGCCGGGCCGCGACTACGACCTCGTGTTCGCCGGCGAGATTGTCGAGCACTTCCTTGAGCCGCAGGACGTGATGACGCGGCTGCAATCGTTGGCGCGGCCCGATGGGCTGGTGCTCATCACGACCCCGCAGGGGCCGTTTGTGTCGTGGATGCACTCGTGCTCGCTCGATTGGTCGGCCCATGCGCGCGGCCATCGCGTCGCCTTCGATGCGCGCGACTGGGAGGATATGCTCGGCGCGAAGCCGGGTTTTCAGCAGATGCACCACCCAACTGAGCGGACGTCCCGTGGCGACATGTGCGGCCATTGGATCGTGTGGTGGCGCAACGACGGGAAGGCTATCCCGGCGCGCGACGAGTGGCGTCACATCACGCGGACTCGACCCTATGAGTCGCTTGCGGTCTGCATGATCGCGCGGGATTCGCAGGCGGACATTCTGCGCGCGCTGAACTCCGTGGACCGGATCGCCGACGAGATTTGGGTCGCAGACACTGGGTCCTCCGACCGCACGATGGAGCTGGCCAAACCGTTCACGCGCAACGGCGGCGAGGTCTGGTCGATCGGGACCTGCCCGGATGCGCCCGAGTGGGCACCCCCGCCCGGTGATTTCGGCTGGGCGCGGAACCAGAGCGCGTCCAAGACCACGGCCGACTGGATTCTGTGGATCGACTCCGACGAGGAGCTTCATGGCGCGCCGTACCTGCGCGACTACATGACCGACAACTCGTTCAACGGCTACTCGATTGCGCAGTGCCACTTGACGCTGGACACCCTCACGGATGAGATGATCGAGAACCGATTGCCGTATCGGTGGGACAAGCCGATTCGTCTTTTCCGGCGGATTGGTCTCGGCAAACAGGCGGGCATCCTGTATCAGTGTCGTGCCGCGATTCACGAGCATTTTCAGGCGACCGTGAACGACTTGATCAATCCGGCGCTGGTCGTGGGCAACGTGAAGATCGCGCACACCGGCTACTTGACCGAGGCGCGGCGGCGGCCAAAATGCCAGTATCGCAACATCCCGTTGCTGAAGTGGGATTTGAAGCGGAACCCGGATCGGAAACTGGCGCGGATATTGCTTGCGCGGGAGTACGTGAATCTGGCAAAGTGGGAGTCGGGCGCGTTGCGGGAGCAGAACGGCGGGCAGGTGGTGCCAGTACAGCAGACCGTGCCGGGCTTGCACGAGGCGCTGGGGATCATACATGCCGAGGGCTTTTTCGATCCGTCCGATGTCTATTGGGATGCCACCTACGAGGTGTATCGTGACGCGCTTGGGTTCTTGGGGCTTGGCCACGACTATGGCGTGTTTGTCGTCACCGACGGCGGCCAGATGCGTGCTTGCACGATGCGGTTTCTGAGCGATGACGATTACGAGGTGTTTCTGAATCACCAGACGAAACGTCTGCGTGACCTGAAGGGTATGATCCCGATCACATGGGACGACGCGGAGCCGGCAGGGGCAGTGGTGGGCATGGCGACTGTGGGGGACCATGCCGACATACCCGTGACGGCGACGGGCGAGACGACGCGCGGCGAAACGGAGGCATGACGTGGCGGTGCGAACCGAGATGGCGAGCCTGATCCCGATTGTACAGCGGCTGGTGAGCGACGCGACGGCGGCGACCTACACCAACAGCGAGGCCATTCAGGAGGCGCTCGACGCGCACCGGACCGACTTCGACTATCTGCCGATGTGGCATGACAGCGACTACCGGCGGTACGCGGCGCGGCAACGATCCGACACGACGCGATTACTAGCGTCGTCGCAGACTTCGCAGCTCAACCCGGTGACCTACGACGTGCCGGATTTCGGGGTCTTCTACAGGGTCGGCTATCTGGCGAACGATTGGGTGATTCGGTCTTCGCCGAGTGATACGACGGGCGCCGAGTCGCCAAACGTGGTGGACGTCGTGGGCGCGACGTTCCTGTTTTCGACGACGCCGGACAAGGAGCTCTATCTCAAGGCGACTGGGTTCAACGTGTGGAGGGCTGCGGCGGACTTGCTGCTGGAGACGCCGGACACCGGGCGGGAGGTTGATACGCAGCGGACCCGTGGGCAGGTGAGCCGGACGATTGAGCACAAGTGGCAGGTCTACTCGGAGCGTGGTGCGATGGTGAATCGGCGGAAGCGTACCGCGGCGATCATCTAGGAGACTGTCGTGGGCAAGTGGCTGAGATCAAAGACGTTGTGGGGTGCGGTCATCGTGGCGGTGGGCAGTGTTGTGCGTGCGGTCAAGCCGCAGTGGGGGCCTGCTGTTGACGCGATCATCGGCGTTGGTGTGGGACTCGGATTGGTCGGCGTCAAGCACGCCGTGGAGAAGACGCGGGGCTAGCGATGGCATTCTCGGACTCCATCGAGACGACGTTCCTCACGTCGATTTATGTCACGCGCAAGGGCATCGTGCCGGACAGCGCGGGCAACTACACGACGGCGGCGACGACCGTGACGAGTGGGGTGAAGGGCGACATTCAGGCGGCGCGGCCGTCGGCGGCGAACTATCGGCAGACGCCGCAGGGCGCGGACTACCGGATCACGCACATGGGCTTTTTTGACCTGCCATCGACGTTGCCCGTCGAGGGTGACGTGGTGGTCGACGCATCGTCGAGCTATGCAGTGCGCAACGTGATGGACTGGTCGGATCATCTGGAGCTCGATCTGGAGCGGCTGGGACAGTGACGCGGGGTAGCTAGGAGCTTCGCAGGACTCATAATCCTGCCATCTGGGTTCGACTCCCAGCCCCGCCACATCAGGA
>JANLGX010000081.1 GCA_024654005.1 Gemmatimonadaceae bacterium
ATCAAGACGGAAACCCAGGCCACGCTGCGCAATATTCCCTTCAGCGCCGCGCCGGCCTCAGGCGCGTGCGTCAAGTGCGGGCAGCCGTCCTGCGCCGAGGCCTGGTTCGCCAAGGCGTACTAGCGATGAGTGGCGAACAATCCGCGGATTGTAGCGGAGTACGGGTTTCACCGGGCCGGTGGCGCCACATGCAGGCGGACCGATTCCATCGCGGCTAGGTCGGCCCGGTCGGCGCAACACGATCCCGGCGGGATCGGTGCCCCATGAGGGCACGTGCGCGGGTGGCCCAGGAATGTGCAGATCTTCTCCGTGGCTTCCTGCGAAAGGATGTGCTCGAACTTACAGGCCTGCTGCTCGATGGCGGTCTCGCTCTCCAGAGCCAGGCTGTCGGTGAAGAGGCGCTCGGCCAAACGATGGCGCCGAATGATATCCGCAGCCTGGTGCCGGCCGCGCTCGGTCAGCTCCACGATCATGGTCCCATCACCCAGGGAGATCTCGGCAGACTTCAGCGCATCGTGGCACGGGTTCACAAATGGTTTGTGGTCGTGCGGCTCGGGCGGGTGAGGGATCCCCGTGACCAACCCCAGCTCGATCATCTTCTCCACCGCCAGGCTCACCGGGAGCGCCCCATGCACTTCCATGCGACCGACCTCGGCGATCTCTCCGTTCTCGGCCAGCGCCCAGAGCTCTTCCAGCACCTCGTCGAACTGCTCCTCATCGGCCATGGAGAACACTTCCTGCAGTGCGATGCGGCCGTGATGCAGTTCGATGCGGCGGTCGGCCAGCCGGGCGACGACCGGGTCGTGGGTGACCATGACGATGGTCCGCCCCTGCTGGTGCAAGGCGCGCAGCAGGCGCAACACGATTTCTTCATTCTGAGCATCCAGGTTCCCGGTGGGCTCATCTGCGAGGATGACGCTGGGATCATTGATGAGGGCGCGGGCAATGCACACCCGCTGCTGCTCGCCACCGGAGAGATGTGCAGGCACGTGGCGGGCGCGGTCCTTCAGCCCTACCCGTTCGAGCGCCTCCAGGGCTTCCTGCTCGTCGGTCATGCTGTGGAAGTACTGGGCCAGCATGACGTTTTCGAGGGCGGTGAGATACGGCACGAGGTGGAACTGCTGGAAGATGAATCCGATCTTCTCGGCGCGCACGCGATTCAGTTCCGCGGCCGACAGGCCCGCGACGTTCTCGCCGTCCAGCCAGATGTCGCCTTCGGTGGGCCGATCGAGACATCCGATCAGGTTGACCAGGGTGGACTTGCCCGAGCCAGAGGGACCCATGATGGCCAACCATTCGCCGGGCGCGACATCGAGCGAGATGTCGTTCAGCGCGCGGATGACGCCGCCGTTTTCTTCGGCGTTCGCCGGATAAGCCCTGGTGACGTTCTGTAGCCGGATCATCTCACTCGCCCCTCAGAATGATCGCAGGCTGCACCCGGCGCAACAGCCCGATGGGCAGGGCCGCCGAGACCAGCGCCATGGCCACGCTGCCCGCGAGCACGAGGGGCAGCACGCTGAAGCGGGGGACCACTGCCGCGTCGAAATTCACTCGCCCGATCCAAGCCGCGATCCCGATGCCGATCAGGAATCCGAAGATGGCACCCACCGCCCCTACGGCCGCAGCTTCCGCGGCGAAGAAGGCGTTGAGCAGGCGATCGGAAGCGCCCAGGGCCTTTAAGTCACCAAATCACTTCATCCAGTTCCATCGTACGCCCACCCGGAACGTCCGTCCAATCTCCGGCCGATAGATCGGCAACGCCGCACCGGTCGCGGAGACCAGGCCCGTATTGGGATCCTGGCTGTTGGTGAGGTTGTTGACGGCCCCGAACACCTCCGCTATTCGAGTCACCGCCTTCGACACAGTCAGGTCCCACAACGCAAACGCGGGCGCGTAGATGTTCGACGTGCCGGCCACGCTGCGGGTACTCCCCGCAATCCACGAGCTGTAGAAGGCGCCCCGGAGATTCGCCCGAATCCCGTACCGAATCGGCGTCCAATCGACGCGGACCGTGCCCTGGTGCGAGTTGCGATTGCTCAGGGCCGCCCCAGTGTTGGCGTCGATCGCGTCCACGTAGGCCTAGGTGCCACTGACGCGGGCGATCTGGCCAATCCGGTAAGTCCCCGACAGTTCCACGCCGCGGGTGCGCGCGCGCG
>JANLGX010000083.1 GCA_024654005.1 Gemmatimonadaceae bacterium
GCAACGCTGCTCGGTCGATCTGTTCTTGCGGCGCCCCCATTTCTCTACTTATTGGCCGAAGTACATCAGGGTGTTTCGCTATCAAATCTTGATGTGGGCCTGGCCCCATCACTGGATTAAACGAGTAGTAGATGAGCCACAGAATCTCCGGGTCAGTGAGATCCCGGAATAGGTTCAACAGTTTTCGCGACTCTTCGTAAGCCAACTCTTCATTGGTTAAAGAGCGCCCCACCAGACGGGCCAGCCTTTCCTTTCGTTCGTTTGAAACTGAACGAGCGGCCTGCATGAGCCCCTCTTCCAGTATATCGAGGCCCTCTGCGCCTGCAATGTTGTTTTCAAAGTTGTTGAGACGACCATCAAGCTGTCGAACCTCGGACTCTAGGTCACGCAGAAACTCAACAACGCGGTCGAGCCGTTGGTTTGGAATAAGTGCCCCAATCGCCTCTGCGGCCAACGGCCCAATCAGTGGACAGGCGCCAACTACACCCTTTGCTACAGATACAAGACGATCCTGCGAGCTTGTTTCTAGGTTAGGCATTCAAATAGACCACAGGAGAGCTAACTTCCGATTAACAGCCGTGATATACTGCGGAGAACGGCGAAACGCCGCAAGCCGGGGCACGGATCCGCGCATCGCCTAAATGGGGCCTCGCGACGGAACATCGCTCGCGTATGCACTTACGCACCCCGGCGGCCGTTGGGTTAGCGAGAATAGGCTGCAAAGAATTCGCTGCCTATTAACATGTAATCGTTACGGAGAAGTGTAGGCGAGTCCGCGGTGTCCCTCATCGCTTCTCAGGGCGCGACCGGTCACTATTCAGCCGCTCGGCTGCGCCTCCGCATACGCATCCGTCGGCGGGCACGAGCACACCAGGTTGCGATCACCATACGCGCTCTCCACCCGCGCCACCGCCGGCCAGAACTTCCGCCCCCTGATCCACTCCGCCGGAAATGCGGCCTGCTCGCGCGTGTAGCCGTGCGTCCACGCTGTCGCCGTGACCCGCTCCAAAGTGTGCGGCGCGTTTTTCAGCACGTTGTCCTGCTTGTCCGCCGTTCCGATCTCGATCTCGCGAATCTCCTCGCGGATCGAAATCATCGCATCGCAAAACCGGTCCAGCTCGGCCAGCGACTCGCTCTCGGTCGGCTCGATCATCAGCGTCCCAGCCACCGGGAACGAGACCGTCGGCGCGTGGAAGCCGTAATCCATCAGCCGCTTGGCGATGTCCTCCACCTCCACGCCTGACGCGCCCTTCACCACCCGCGTGTCCACGATGCACTCGTGCGCCACGGTCCCGTTGATGGCCTTGTACAGCACGGGATAGTGCGGCTCCAACTTCCGCGCGATGTAGTTCGCGTTCAGGATCGCGATCTTGCTGGCGTAGGTCAGCCCTTCCCCGCCCATCATCTGGATGTACGCCAGCGAAATCGGCAGGATGCTCGCGCTGCCCCACGGCGCCGCCGAGACGGCGCCGTGCGAATTGGCATTCGGCGACACGACGGGATGACCCGGGAGAAACGGCTCCAGGTGAGCGGCCACGCCGATCGGCCCCACCCCCGGCCCGCCGCCGCCGTGCGGGATGCAGAACGTCTTGTGCAGGTTCAGGTGGCACACGTCCGCGCCGAAGTCGCCCGGCCGGCACAGGCCGACCATCGCGTTCATGTTGGCGCCGTCCATGTACACCTGCCCACCGTGCTCGTGCACGATGCGGCAGATATCGACGATTGAGCTCTCGAACACACCGTGCGTGGACGGATACGTGATCATCAGCGCGCCGAGGCTCGCGGCGTGCTCGGCCGCCTTCGCGCGCAGATCGTCCACGTCCACGTTGCCGTGCTTGTCGGTCTTCACGACAACGACCTTCATCCCCGCCATCACCGCGCTGGCGGGATTGGTTCCGTGCGCGGACTGCGGAATGAGGCAGACGTCCCGGTGGCTCTCACCGCGCGAGTCGTGATACGCGCGGATCGTCAGCAGCCCGGCGTACTCGCCCTGCGAGCCCGCGTTGGGCTGGAGCGACACCGCGGCGAAGCCGGTAATCTCGGCCAGCGCCGACTCCAGCAGCCGGAAGAGCAGCGCGTACCCCTCGGCCTGCGACACCGGCGCAAACGGATGCAGCTTGCCGAAGCCAGGCCAGGTGATCGGCATCATCTCCGCGGTCGCGTTCAGCTTCATCGTGCACGAGCCCAGCGGGATCATCGAGTGCACCAGCGACAGGTCGCGCGACTCCAGCGTGTGCAGGTAGCGCAGCAGCTCCGTCTCCGAGCGGTGCGCGTTGAACACCGGGTGCGTGAGGAACGGCGTCGCGCGCTTGAACCGTTCGTCGTACCGCGGGTCCGCCTCATCGGCCAGCTCGTCCAGCGTGAACGGCGGACGCTCGCCGCCGCCGAACACCTCCAGCAGCTCCTCGACGTCCTTCGCGGATACCGTCTCGTCCAGCGCGATCACGATCGACGCTCCGCCCAGGTGCCGGATGTTGATCCCGCGCGCGGCCGCGTCGGCGACGATCGCCTCCGCGCTGCCCGGGCCGACCTCGATCCGTACGGTGTCGAAGAAGTCGTCGTACGCCACCGCATGACCGAGCCGCTTGACACCGGCTGCCAGCAACGCGGCGAAGCCGTGCACGCGCTCCGCGATTCGCGTCAGCCCCTCAGCGCCGTGATACACCGCGTACATCCCGGCGACGACCGCCAGCAGTACCTGCGCCGTGCAGATGTTGGACGTCGCCTTCTCCCGCCGGATGTGCTGCTCGCGCGTCTGCAGCGCCATGCGCAGCGCGGGATTCCCGTCCGCATCGCGCGACACGCCGATGATCCGCCCGGGCATCTGCCGCTTGTACTCGTCGCGCGTAGCGAAGAACGCCGCGTGCGGCCCGCCGTAGCCGAGCGGCACGCCGAAGCGCTGCGTGTTGCCGACGACGATGTCCGCGCCCCACTCGCCCGGCGGCGTGAGCAGCACCAGGCTCAGCAGGTCCGCGGCGACCGTGACCAGCGCGTTCGCGACGTGCGCGCGCTCGCACAGCTGCTTGTAATCGTGCACCGCGCCGTCGGTCGCGGGATACTGCACCAGCGCGCCGAACACTTCCGGTCCCGGCTTGAACGCGCGGAAATCGCCGACCTCGATCGTGATGCCGCGCGCCTTCGCGCGCGTCTGGATCACGTCGATCGTCTGCGGATGACATTCCGATGAGACGAAGAACACTTCCTTCCCCGGCTTGCCCGCGACGCCGTAGCTCATCGTCATGGCTTCCGCGGCCGCGGTCGCTTCATCCAGCAGCGACGCGTTGGCGATCTCCAGTCCGGTGAGATCCATCACCATCGTCTGGAAAGTCAGCAGCGCCTCGAGCCGGCCCTGCGCTATCTCCGCCTGGTACGGCGTGTACGCGGTGTACCAGCCCGGACTCTCGAGGATGTTCCGCTGCAGCACGGGCGGGGTGATGCAGTCGTGGTAGCCGAGCCCGAGATACGACCGGTACACGCGGTTCTTCGCGGCCAGGGCGCGCAGTCCCGCGAGCGTCTCGTACTCGCTCTTCGCGGCGCCGGTCGCGAGCGCGGCTTTCGCCCGGATGTCGCGCGGGATCACGGCGTCGATGAGATCGTCGAGCGAGTCGTAGCCGAGGACGTCGAGCATCCTGGCGACGTCCGCTTCGCCGGGGCCGACATGGCGGCGGACGAAGTTGTCGCTGCCAGGGAGGGCGCGGGTCTTGGTCTGCGTTGTCATGGGATGATCTTGGGTGGTGCTCGGTAGTTCCGAACCGATACTATGCGGGATCCAAGTACGGAGTGTGGCAGTTTGGAGTTATCAGTCAGGCAGTGTTTCCCTAATTTACCCGCTCCGACGCGATGAACCTACCGATTTCCGGGATGCAGATGACGGCCGAGAGCCGACCGGGGCTGGCAGAGCTGCGGTGGCAGATCCTGCTGTCCGAGCCTTTGCCGGGCGCGGAGAACATGGCCTGCGACCTCGCCCTGATGGACCGCGCACGCAGCACGGGCGAGGCCGTCCTGCGCGTGTACTCCTGGAGCGCGCCGACGCTCTCCTTCGGCCGGAACCAGAAGACCGGAGCGTACGACCGCGAGGCGCTGGCGCGAGCGGGCAGCGCGGTGGTGCAGGATCGCGCG
>JANLGX010000084.1 GCA_024654005.1 Gemmatimonadaceae bacterium
CGCCGAGCAGCTACCGGTGATCTCCGAGGAGATCGTGGACGGCGAGCGCAGGCTTGTTCGGCTGAACACGCGCCGCGAGTACGCGGTGGCTCGCGGCGGGTTCATGGGGGTATTGGATCGGATGGTTCTCCACCTCTCGATAGGCGAAGCGTTCTAGTGACCGCTCCAACCGCCTCGCCGCGGCGCGGCTACAGGCCGGTGGTCCGGAGGAAGCACGTGGGGCTCGCGGGCCTCGTGATCGCGGCCATCCTGGTGCTCGCGGCCGTCGGCGCGCTGATCATCACGCAGACTCAGTTCGGGCGCGACTTCGTGCGCGACCGCGTGGTGGACGTTCTCACGCGTAACTCGCGCGGGATCATCAAGATCGGCGAGGTCCGCGGCAACCTGCTCCGCGACGTCACGCTGATCGACGTCTCGATCACCGACAGCAGCGGCGCGCCGCTCATCATCGCCGACACGATCTACACAGAGTACGGCCTCCGCGCGCTTTTCGGCAAGCGCATCGTCCTCTCCGGTCTGCGGATCGTGAACGCGCAGGTGGTGATCGAGCGGCTGCCGGGTCAGAAGTGGAACTACGACCGGATCTTCCCGCGTGACACCGTGCCGCAGACCGGCCCGCGCGAGCCCGGCTGGGGAACGTGGATCCGCTTCAGCGACGTCACGCTGGTGAACGTGGACCTCACGACGCGCGTGCCGTGGACGCCCGGCGGCGGAGAAGGTGACGCGGACCGGGAGATAACGCAGGCGCTCGCGGGCGAGGGCCGCGTGCGGATCATCCGCGTGCCCGGCGGCTACCAGAACGTAGCCGAGTACCGTGACATTCACGCGCGGATGCCGCTCGTGCGGCTCAACGATCCCGACTTCCGGGTCGCGCTCATCGACGTCGCCTCGGGCCGGTTGCACGCGATTCCGTTCAATCCGCCGTCTCTGCTGGTGAAGGCCTTCACCGGCAAGATCCAGTTCAACAAGGACTCGGTGTGGTGGGCCGACGCGCGCGCCGAGGCGCCCGGTACGCGCGCGATCGGGTCGGGGCGGTATACGATGAAGGGCGCCGACCTGCGTCTGCGCATGCGCGCCAATCCGTTCTCTCCGGCGGACGTGCGCTGGGTGCTGCCGCAGCTGCCGGAGCGGGGCAGCGGATCGCTCGACTTCTCCATGGACTGGGAGGGCGACAGCGCGATGTATCTCGTGGAGAACGCGGACGTGCGGCTCGGCGACGCGCACATCGTCGGAAAGATCGGAATCACCGACACCGACACGCTCGCGTTCCATGCCGCGGACCTCCGATTCTCCAACGTCAGCACCGCGCTCCTGGATCAGGTGCTCGGCGTGTCCTGGCCTCCGCGGTCCGGAGTGCTCTCCGGCCGCGCGCGCTTCGACGGCGGCTTCAACGCCATGCGGGTGGACGGCGACGTGACTTTCGTCGGACCGGGCTCGGGCAGGAACCGCGTGATCGCGACCGGCGAGCTCGGCGTCGGCGAATATTTCCGCGCGCGGAATCTCCGGCTCCGGCTGCTGCCGGTGACCGCGGAGATGGCGCGGGTGATCATCCCCGACATCCCGTTCGGCGGCACGTTCACTGGGAACGCTGTCCTCAACGGGTCGACCGGCAGTACGCTAGTGGCCACCGGCGACGTGACCCACGTCGAGGCGGGCAACCGGTCCCGCGGGATCGGGCGTGTCGCCGTCCGGCCGCGCGGCGGGCGCGCGTGGCTGGACGTGGACGCGCGGTTCGCTCCTCTGGCGCTGGCCACGGCCGGGCAGTTCGCGCCCGCGCTCGGACTGCGGGGATTCGTCAGCGGCCCGGTGCGATTCACGGGAACGCTGCGCGACTTCACGGTGAACACGACGCTCGCCGCCTCGGGCGGCGGCGACATCGCGATCAACGGCCGCGTTGACCTCGAGGGGCGCGCGACCGCCTATGACCTGCGCTTGAACGCCGCGCTGTTCAACGCGAGCGCCGTCTCGAGCCGCGCCCCGCGAACCGCGCTCACCGCGACCGCGCACATGGTCGGCACGGGCACGGATCCGGAGACGATGCGCGGGAATCTCGTGGCGGACCTCCGCACGTCCACGTGGGACATCCTCGCGCTCGACTCCGCCAAGGTGCGCGTGGCGTTCGCCGACGGGCTCGCCCGCTTCGACACTCTGACCGTGAGCGTGCCGCAGGGCCGGCTCGACGCGGAGGGGACGTTCGGGCTCAGCGAGCGGCGGCAGGGCGAGCTGCGGTACAGCATCGTCATCGACACGCTGTCCGCGCTGGCGGGAGTCCTCGGCACCGATACCGGCGCAGTGGCGCCGCGGCCGCGCATCCTCGCCACGCGCGTCGAGCGCGCGCGGGCGGACTCGCTGCGAATCGCGCGCGAGACCGAGGTCGAGCGCGCCGTGACGGGCAGGCGTGTGCCGCCCATCGCGGTGGATACGCCGAGCGTCATTCCACGCGGCCTGCTGGCCGGCTCGCTGCGCGCGGAGGGTGTCGCTACGGGCAACATCAAGAACTTCGGTCTCCGGGGCACCGCGCGCGGTACGAACCTGGTTGCGCGCGGCCAGCGCGTAGGGCGGCTGGTCGCCGACTACGAGTGGACCGGCGCGCGCACGCCGGCATCGCGGCTGGTGGTGGACGCGCAAATGGCCGACGCCCGGCTGGCCGGCTTCGCGCTCGACAGCATCGACGCGCGCATCAGCTACACGCGACCCGGCGGGACCGCCGAGATCACCATCCAGCAGGACGACAGGACGCAGTACGCCCTGGCGGCGCAATACCGGCTCCACGCAAATCACCGCGAGCTGCACCTCGACAGCATGCGCCTCCAGTTCGACACGACGCTGTGGACCAGCACGCAGCCTTCCGAGATTCAATGGGGCGCGCGCGGCTTCATGGTCCGCACGCTCGAGCTCACGAGCCGGGCCGGCGGGCGTATCTTCGTTGACGGGCTGATTCCGCGGGAGGGTAACGCGGACCTGCGTCTCGCCGTGGACCGCTTCGAGATCGCGGACATAGCATCGCTGCTGCAGAGCGACATCGACGCGCGCGGGCTGCTCTCGTTCGACGTGAACGCGTCCGGAACGATGGCTGATCCGCGCTTCAAGGGAGCCTTCGGCGCGACCGACTTCGTGTACAACGAGACGCGTCTGCCCGAGGTACACGGCACTGTCGATTACGCGGATGAGACTCTCACGGGGCGCGCCGACGCCACGCTCGCGAACGGCCGCTCGATCATCGTCGCGGAGGGAACGATCCCGGTGAACCTCGCGCTCACCGGAGTCACGGGCTCGCGCATTCCGCGCGACCGGCAGATTGCGCTGCGGGTCACGGGCGACAGTTTCCCGGTTGAGATCCTACCGCAGCTCAGCAGCTACGTCACCAATGTCCGCGGCCGCACGAGCGGCAACGTCACCATCGGCGGCACGTTGAGCGCGCCGGCGCTGTCGGGAACGGTGGCGATCGAGAATGGCAGCGCGAAGATCGTCCCGACGGGCGTGACGGTGCGGCAGGTGTACGGCGTGGTGCGGATGACCGGCGACACCGTCGTGGTGGATTCCCTCGTCGGCCGGAGCGCCGGCCCGTTCCGCGTAACCGGCGGAGTCGGCGTGGGGTCGTTCCGCGCGCCGTCGTTCGACCTGCACCTGACTTCCACGAACGCGCGGATTCTCGACAACGACCACGGCGAGCTGTTCGCCGACCTCGACGTCGCGATGTACGGGCCCTTCAATGGCGCGCTGATCAGCGGCGGCGTGCGGATCCGGGAAGGGGTTCTCTACATACCCACGCCCGAGGACCGCGAAGTCATCGGCGCGGACGACCCGGCGCTGTTCGCCGTGCTCGATACCGCGCTCACGCCGGCGTCGGAGATCTTCCCCGCGCAGTCGCCGCTGCTCGCGAACCTGCGCGTCGATCTCAATCTGCGCGTGGAGCGCGACGTCTTCGTGCGCGCGCCGAACGTGAACGTCGAGCTGTACACCGACGGAGACCTCATCGTCCGCGCGGACCGCGCCAGGGAATCACTCACGCTCGATGGAGTCCTGCTGAGCGACCGCGGCGACTACGTGTTCTTCAGCCGCAGGTTCAAGATCAGGCGCGGATCGGCGACGTTCGTCGGACTGAGCGAGATAAACCCCACTCTGCAGATCCAGGGCGAGTACGAGGTGCGGCTCCCGACGCGCGAGGCGATCAACATCCAGATCGTGATCGGCGGCACGCTCCGGAGCCCGAAGATCACGCTCATCAGCGACGCGCAGCCGCCGATGGCACAGAGCGACATCCTCAGCTATCTGGCGTTCGGTCAGTCGAGCACCACTCTCACGCAGCTCGGTGGGTCGGCGCTGTCCACCGGCGGCGGCGCCGGCACGCTCGTCGGCACCGGCGCGGCGCTGGCGACGAAGCAGCTCGCCGCCGTCGCGCTCGGAGTCTTTACCGAAGAGATCGCTGCCGAAGCCGCCCGCTCGCTCGGCGCCGACGTGCTCATCATCTCCCCCGCCGAGATCCAGACCGACGTCGGCAGCTTCCTGCGCAGCACCGAGGTGGAGTTCGGCAAGTACGTGAACCCGCACACGTTCATATCGCTCACCGGCAGGCCCGACCCCGCCGCGCTGCGGCGCCCCGGCTTCACGCTCGAGCACCGCTTCCCGTCGATGCCCGGCTACAGGATCGAAATGGCGCTGGAGCCGCGCTACCTGCTGCGCGAGCCGACGCTGCAGCTGCGGGAACCCATAACACGCAGCGTTCTCGGGATGTTTCTCATCCGTGAGTGGCGATACTGAAAAACAGCTAGCAGCTAGCTGCTAGCTGCCAGCTGCGCGTACTCGTCCCACATCTCCGCCATCGCCCGGATCCCCAGGCGGAAGTTCTCCTCGCTGATCCATTCGTCCGGCGCGTGCGCGTTCTCGCCGGGAAGGCCGAACCCGACCAGCAGCACGGGCGCGCCGAGGATCTCCTCGAAGTCGCTGACGACCGGAATCGAGCCGCCTTCGCCGGTAATCACCGGCGCTTTACCGAACGCGGACTCGAGCGCCTTGCGTGCCGCCTCAAAGATCGGCCCCTGCAGTCTCGCCTTCCACGCGCGACCGCCGTGCAGATGCTCGCACGTCACCGTCACTCCCTTCGGCGCGACCCGCGCGACATGCGCCTTCATCAGTCGCTCGATCTCCTGCGGCTGCTGGGCGGGAACCAGGCGGCAGCTCACTTTCGCCATCGCGTGCGCCGGCAGCACGGTCTTGGCGCCCTCGCCGGTGTAGCCGCTGAGGAGTCCGTTCACCTCGCACGTCGGCCGCGTCCACAGCTTCTCCAGCGTCGTGTAGCCCTCCTCGCCGCCGAGTGCCGTCGCGCCCACTTCCTTGAGGAAAGCGGCGTCGTCCGCCGGCAGGGCGCGCATCTGCTCGCGTATCTCCGGCTCCCAGTCGCGGACGGCGTCGTAGAAGCCGTCGATGGCGACTTTCCCTCTGTCGTCGTGGAACGTCGCGATGATCTTCGCGAGCGCGGTGGCCGGATTGACGACCGCGCCGCCGTACATCCCGGAGTGCAGGTCCCCCGCGGGCCCCTGCACGTTGATCTCGAAGTAAGCCAGGCCGCGCAGCGACGAGAGGATCGAAGGCTGCCCCGGCGCGTACATGGTCGAATCGGAGATCACCACCGCGTCCGCCTTCAGCAGGTCGCGCT
>JANLGX010000090.1 GCA_024654005.1 Gemmatimonadaceae bacterium
CTCGCCGGAGTGATTCTGCTCGCGGCTGTCGCACCGCGGCCGCTGCCGCCGCGGAGCGAGCACAAGCGCGAGCGGCGATCTCCGCTGGAGCACGTCGAGGCGCTCGCGACAGCCTACCATACGGTCGGCGCGACGCGAACCGCGGCCCGGAGGCTGGTGCGCGGGCTGCAGCGCCGCCTGTCGCTCGGCAGGATTGTCGCGACGTCAGAGAGTGACGAGGCTTTCCTGCGCGAGCTTGCATCCGCCCATCCGGAGGTCGAAGTCGAAGTAAATCATGTGCTGCACTCGCTCGCCAACCGCGTCACCGCGCGTGAGCTCGTCGCGACACGCGACAGCATCCGCCGCATAGAGAGTTTACTTGGACGGGAACATGACTGAGGAAGCGATGCCTGGGATCTCCCGCCTGGATACCGTACGGGCATCGGTGTCGGGCGTGGTGCTCGGCCAGGAGAGAGTGATCGATCAGATGCTGGTGGCCTTCCTCGCCCGGGGGCACGCGCTGCTGGAAGGGGTCCCGGGAACGGCGAAGACGCTGCTCGTGCGGGTGCTCTCGGCGGCTCTAGGTATTCGCTACAGCCGGATCCAGTTCACGCCGGATCTGATGCCGTCCGACGTAACCGGCGTGGGCATACTGGTAGATCCCACCCGCGGCTTCGAATTTCGCGCGGGCCCCGTGTTTACCGACTTGCTTCTCGGCGACGAGATAAATCGGGCGCCGCCCAAGACTCAGGCCGCCCTGCTCGAGGCGATGGCGGAGCGGCAGGTCACGGCGGACGGAGTAACCCACGGCTTGAGTGACCTGTTCACCGTGTTCGCGACGCAGAATCCGGTGGAGCACGAGGGCACGTTTCCATTGCCCGAGGCGCAACTCGACAGATTTCTTTTGAAGATCGACGTGCCGTATCCAGCGGCAGAGGCGGAACTGAGGATCCTGGACAGCTACGCTGCCGGTTTCGATGCGGAGCGAGGCGCGTTGCTGCACGTCGACCCTCTCTTCACGGCCGCTGAGGCGCGCGGGCTTCGGTCCGCCGTGGATGAAGTGACGGTCGCTTCCGATGTGCGCGATTACATCGCACGAGTTGTCCGCAGCACGCGCGACGATCCGGCGATCTCGCTGGGTGGCTCACCGCGCGCGACGGTCGCTCTCTTTCGCGCGTCGCGCGCTGCCGCGCTGCTGGAGAAGCGGAATTACGTCACGCCGGACGACGTAAAGACCATCGCGCCGGCGGTCCTTCGCCATCGGCTGATGATCGCGCCCGAGCTGCAGGTAGAGGGCCGAACCGCCGACGACGTACTCGGGTCTCTCCTAAGCCGGGTACCTGTGCCGAAATGAGCCTTGCCGCGCCGGCGCCTGGTTCCGCCGGGCAGCTCCGGCATGTGGCGACGCCCCGGATCCCGCTTCCGACGCGAAGGCTGGCGCTCGTTGCCGCCGCAACGGCACCGGTGTGGCTGATGTCCGGAACGCGGTTCGGCGCAGCCCTCGTCGCTCTCATACTGCTCGCGGTCCTGGGTCTGGTCGCCAGCGAGATCGTGACTTCCCCGCCGCCGGATGCGGTCACCGTCGCCCGCCGGTTGCCGCCAACTCTCGGGCTCGGAGAACGGAGCGAGGCCTGGTATTCCGTCGGCTCGCATTGGCCGCGCGCGTTGCGGGTGCGCGTCGTCGATGTGCTGCCCCGCGGGCTGGATGGCAAACCGGGCTCGCCACTCCCGCTGCGTGTCGATCCTTTCAGCGTCGCAATGGTTGCCATGCCGATCGAAGCGGTCGCACGAGGCCGGCATGAGCTTGGTCCCCTGGCCTTGCTCGTTACCGGACGGTTCGGACTGACGCAACAATGGCTCCGGTTCAGTGACGACGCCCGGATCGTGATCGCGCCGTCCATTACCGTCGCGCGGAAATTCCGCTTGCAGGCGCTGGAAGCGCGGACCACTCAGACGGGCGAGCGGGCGCTCCGGCGCCGCGGAGAGAGTCTCAGCCTCGCGGGCCTGCGTGCATACGTCCATGGCGACGACCCGCGCCTCATCGACTGGAAGGCGACGGCGCGCCAAAGGTCACCGGTAGTCCGGGAATTTTCGCTCGAGCAGGGACAGACGGTGCTGATCGCGGTCGACGCGGGGCGCATGATGACTCAGATCGAAGACGGCCGGCCGCGCTTCGAGTTTGCGCTGTCTGCGGCGCTCGTTCTCGCCGCGGTCGCGGCCGATGGCGGCGATCGGGTCGGCGTTCTGCTTTTCGACGACCTGATTCGTGCGTACGTGCCGCCGACGAAAGGTCTTGCCGCGGTGAGCCGCATCCGCGAAGTACTGATCGAAGCGCAGCCGTCGCTGGTCGAGCCGGATTACGCGGCGGCGTTCGCAACTATCGCATTGCGGCAACGGCGGCGCGCGCTGGTAGTCGTCTTCACCGACGTGATCGATCCGCGGTCCTCGCGCGCGCTGGTAATGCACGCGGCAGCGGGGATGCGCCGGCATCTGGCGCTCGTAGTTGCCATGCGTAACGAGTCGCTCGCCCAAGCAGCCTGGCCGCGAGTATCGAAAGGCGAGAATGCCGCCGCTCGCGCGCCGCAGGCCGGGGCCGTGCGCGACGTATACCGCAGCGCGGCGGCCGAAGAGTTGCTGCTCGCGCGCGCGGAGGCGCTGCAACGAATGCGGCTTTCGGGCGCGACCGTGCTCGACGTTCGGCCGACCGCAATGACGGCCGCCGTGATCAATCGATATCTGGATCTGAAGGCGCGCGGCGCCCTTTAGGAACCAGATAAAGCAATAGAGCGACGGCGGTCGCCCCGGATATGGCCAGCTTCGCGCGAAGCGACGAGTCAGCCGGCGAAATCAGCCCCTCCACCACTCCGGCGACAACCAGAAATATCACGACCGCGGCCATCAGCCTGATCGCGCGGCGGCCGTTCTCCACGAGTGCGTCGCGGCGCGTCCTCCCGCCCGGGAGGAGCAGCGCGCTCGCGAGCAGCAGTCCGGCGCCGCCCGAGATCGTAATGGCCGTGAGCTCCAGCACACCGTGCGGCGCGATGAACCCGAGCAGCGCGGGCATCACGCCTTTCGACGCGTACAGCCCCGTGACGCCTCCGAGGGAGATTCCGTTGAAAACCAACAGCAAAATGGTTCCGATCCCCGTCACCCCGAATGCGAACGCGCCGATCGATACCTGCACGTTGTTCGCGATGATCTGGCTCGCCATCACCGGACGAAAGAGTTCCGGGACTTCCACATACCGCCGGCTCGCTTCGGAACGCGACTGCTCGGCACGCTCCAGCAGCTCGAGTGGAAGGAACTCGGCCGCGATCTGCGGATCACGAACGACGCCCACGTGCGCGATCGTCCACGGCAGAAACAGGAACACAGCCGCCAAGGCGACATGCCGCCACGAGCGCCGCACTTCGGCGGGCACCTCGAGCGAGAGGAACTTCAGAGCTCCCGCGAGCTGGGTCCCCTCGCGCCGGTACAGAAGATTGTGGCCGGCCGCAACGAGCCTGCTCAGGTAGAAGACATCGTCTATCGCGTTGGCGCGCGATGCCGTACGGAGCCGGGCGAGATCCGAAGAGATCTCCCGGTATCGCGCCGCGAATTCGCTCACTTCGCTCTCCGTCATCCGCTTCAGCGAGCGTCCTCGCGTGCGCTCGAGCATCGTCGAGTACTCGCGCCACCGGGTCGCGCCATGGGCTACGAGCGCATGTCGCTCGCGGGCAGCCCCCGTATCGCTGCGACCCGCGACGCCTCTGGCGCGGAGCGATGATTCCCGCTCGTGCAGGCGCACGATGGCCGCAGCATCGCCGGAAGCCGGCGGAAGATGCGCCCGCAGACGCTCAGCGACACGGGCGGCGAGGCGTGATCGCTCTTCGGGCGGAAGGGACGTTCTGCGCTGCATGAAGCGACTGAGCAGATCGAACTCCGAATCGCTCAGCACGGGCTCACCGATCGCCACGCCTTCCGGCGTTTCTCGCGGAGTCTCCAGCACAACGCTGAGCGGTCGCTCGTGCACGACTATCGTGCCGGCAACGGAATCGCCGAGGCGTTTTCCACGCGAGGACATGGCGATGGCCACCATGCCGACCGTTCCGATAATGCCGGGCTGCAGATCGATGATGCGAAACAGATTCCGGATCGCGGAAGCGCCGAACGAGATCGAGAAGCCGTCGTCGTGCACCACGCGGAGGCGGAACATGCGCTTGCCCACCGTCCGTCCATCCGCGAGCCCTTCGCACAGAACGTAGTAGCCCCACACGAACGCAAACTGCGCGATATAGACGATCGCCACGGCCCATGCTCCCGAAGCAGCTCCCCGTGCCTCCAGGAATGAGCGCGGCGCAACGAGCAGGAAGGCGAGGACGAGAGCGAGCAGCCCGGCCAGACACACGGCGTAGTCCACCAGCGCCGCGAACGTCCGCGACCCCAGGCCAGCAATCGTGTAGGACACCACGACCTGCTCGGGCGTCTCGATGTCGAGCGTCTGGTCGAGACTCTCGTGCGCGGGGCGGTGCGGCCGCAGCGGCGTGGTCACCCCGGCATTATAACGCGCCAGCGCGAAGCGGACTGCTAATTGCAGCGTGTTGCAGTGATTATCACTGTCGGGCGGGTGCGCCGCCAATCCTATTCCACGGAGGTTACATGGGCATTCTTCGTCAGTCGCTGTTGGTGTTGTTGGGTGCGGTCGCTGTGAGTTCCGCGGCATGCACCAACTCGACCGCCCCGAAAGACGGACCGATCGACGCCCTCCCGCGACCGTTGAGCGGGGCGGAAACCAAGCTGGTCGCGGCCGGCAACACCTTCTCGTTCGCGCTGTTCAAGCGCATCTCGGCGGCGACGCCGGACTCGAACCTGTTCGTTTCACCACTGAGCGCGTCGATGGCGCTGGGCATGACCTTGAATGGCGCGGCCGGTTCTACGTACGACTCAATGCGCGTAGCGCTCCAGGTGGAAGGTGTCTCGCAGGACGAGATCAACGCGGGGTACAAGGAGCTGCTCTCGCTGCTGCGCGGCCTCGACCCGGCGACCACTCTGGAGGTCGCGAATTCGATATGGTACCGGCAGGAGTTTCCCTTCGAGCAAAGCTTCTTCACTGCCGCGAAAAGCTGGTTCGACGCGGAGGTCCGCGGGCTGGACTTCGACGACGTGCCTTCGTCTCTGGCTGCGATCAACGGCTGGGTCGATCAGCGGACGAACGGAAAGATCCCCCGGATCGTCGAGGACATCACCCGAGATGACGTGATGTTCCTGATCAATGCGATCTACTTCAATGGCAACTGGGAAAGGAAGTTCGACCGGGCCGACACGCGTGCTGCTCCGTTTCACGCGCTCGACGGCACGTCCGCACAGGTCCCGCTGATGTACCAGAAGTCCAAGATTCGGTACGCGTGGACTCCGCAATATCAGGCGGTCGACCTCGCCTACGGCAACAGCGCCTTCACCATGACCGTGCTCCTGCCCCATGCAGGGTCGAGCGTCAATGAGCTCGCTGCTTCACTGACGCCGGCGGCGTGGACGGAGCTCGTCGGGCGTCTTGCATCGCAAGAAGTCGAGCTCTATCTCCCGAAGTTCAAGCTCTCCTGGGAGAGACTGCTGAACGACGACCTGACAGCCATGGGGATGGGAATCGCGTTTCGAGAGCGGGAAGCGGATTTCACGCGGATGTCGTCGCTCGGCCGCGCGCTGTTCATCACGTACGTGAAGCAGAAAGCTTACGTGGACGTGCACGAGGAAGGCACGGAAGCGGCGGCGGTGACGGTTGTCGCTATAGGCATAACATCCGGCCCGCCGACCGTACGCGTCGACCGACCCTTCATCTTCGCCATACGAGAACGATTCTCCGGAACGATTCTGTTCATGGGGAAAGTGGTGAAGCTCCCCGCCGCGTAGCCCGCAAGGCTGGGCATACCGACAAAAAGCCCCACCGGCGCGATGCCGGCGGGGCTTTTTCGTGTCTCGAGACGGCGAACTACTCCGACGCCGCGTCGTCGTACGGAATGTCCGTCGGCGGCGGCCCCACAGCCGTGTAATCGTCGGTGTCCATTGGAATTACGGTCGACGGAGTCTCCGGCCGCGGCGGCTGCTCCTCCGGGATGTTCGTCACCGCCAGCACGATGCGCCGGTGGATCGGATCGACTTCCATGATGCGGAGATCGAGGTTCATCCCCTCGTACACGATGTCGGCCGGGCTGCTGACCGGGTTGCCGAAGTTGAGCTGGCTTACCGGGACGAAGCCCTCGATGTCGTTGCCGATGTCCACGACCACGCCCTTGTCCATCAGGCGTACGACCTTGCCCGGCAGCTCCATCCCGACCGGATAGTTCTCGCCGATGCTGAGCCACGGATCCTCGGTCGCCTGCTTGAGGCCGAGCGAGATGCGCTTGTTGTCGCTGTCGATGTTCAGGATCACGACGTCCACGGAGTCGCCCTTCTTCACGACTTCCGAAGGATGCTGCACGCGCTTGGTCCACGACATGTCGGAGATGTGAATCAGCCCGTCGATGCCCGGCTCGATCTCGACGAACGCGCCGAAGCTCGTGAGGTTGCGCACCTTGCCGTTGAGGCGCGTGCCGATCGGATACCGGTACGGCAGCACCATCCACGGATCCTGCTCCGTCTGCTTCATGCCGAGCGAGATCTTCTCCTCGTTCGGATCGACCTTGAGCACGACCGCCTCGATCGCCTCGCCGATCGAAACGAGCTTCGACGGGTGGCGGACGTTGCGCGTCCAGCTCATCTCGCTGATGTGCACGAGGCCTTCGATGCCCGGCTCCAGCTCGATGAACGCGCCGTAGTTCGTAATCGAGACGACCTTCCCCGCCACGCGCGTGCCGACCGGGTACTTCTCGGCGACGTCCTTCCACGGATAGCTCTGCAGCTGCTTGAGGCCGAGCGAGATGCGCTCGCGCTCCCAATCGATGTCGAGAATCTTGACGTCGAGCTCGGCGCCGATCTGCACCATCTCGGACGGGTGCTGGATGCGGCCCCACGACATGTCGGTGATGTGGAGCAGTCCGTCCACACCGCCGAGATCGATGAACGCGCCGAAGTCGGTGATGTTCTTGACCACTCCCTTGCGGACCTGATCCTTCGACAGCTCCTTCATCAGCTTCTCGCGCTTGCCCGCGCGCTCTGCTTCGAGAATGACGCGGCGCGACACGACGATGTTCCGCCGGCGCTTGTTGAGCTTGATGATCTTGAAGTCGAACGACTGGCCGAGCAGCTCGTCTATGTTGGGCACGCGGCGGAGCGCGATCTGCGAGCCGGGAAGGAACGCGTCCACTCCCATGAGATCGACGACCACGCCGCCCTTGATCTTCTTGATGAGGGTACCGCGAGCGGGCTGATCCGTCTCGTACGCGACGCGGATCTTCTCCCAGACGCGCATGAAGTCCGCTTTCTTCTTGGAAAGCACGACGGACCCTTCCTGGTCCTCGAGGTGCTCGAGGAGGACTTCTACTTCGTCGCCGGGCTTGAGGTCGGGAATGTCCTTGAATTCTTCGAGCGGGACGGTGCCCTCGGATTTGAATCCGATGTCGAGCACGACCATGTTGTCGCGAATCTCGAGGACCTTCGACCGCACGATCTCGCCTTCCTCGATGGAGGCCATCGTGCCGGTGTACATCTCCAGCATCGCGTCGCGCTCTTCCTCGGTGTACTCGTCCTCGTAGAGCTCGGGACGCAGGTTGGCAAGCGGGCGCAGCTGCGCCTTCTGCTGGTCGCGCTTCTCGCGCGCGGTGAGAGGGGGCTTGCCGGTTGGGGTTAGAAGTTCGGTTTCAAGCTCGGCCATTAAGTAGGTGTTGTTCCAAACAGTTGAGGGTGGATAAAGGATAGCCTGTAAACTTAGTCTATCTCCTTGTCCTTCGTCAACTTGGAGGCCCACTTGCGACTTCCGGGTGAAGCCGCAAGGGTCCTCAATCCGCAATCGCAGGGAGCTACTCAGATGCTCCGGCGGCTCGGGCCAGGTCAATGATCTGGCGGACCTGCTCGGCCTGGCTCATGTCGGTCGTGTCCAGCATGATCGCGTCCGGAGCCGGAACGGTCTGCACCGCGTCCAGAGCGTCGCGTTGCGCGAGTTTGGCGGCTTCCTCGTCCAGCTCGGAGTCGGTTCCCTCTCGCCCCAAACGCTGAAGCAGCCGCCGGCGGGCGCGCTCCCGGGCTTCAGCGAGCAGGAACACCTTTACGCGCGCGTTGGGGAGCACGACCGTTCCGATATCGCGCCCGTCCACGACTACGTCGTGCAGATCGGCGAGGTCGCGGACCTGCGCGTTCACCCAGTCGCGCACGCCGGACATCTTCGCGATCGCCGATACCTTGGCGGTGACGGCTTCACCACGGATCTCCCCCTCCGCGTCTTCGCCGGCGAGCAGCGGACAGAATGAAGCTTTGCGCGCCTCCATCTCCACGATGCGCGCGGCTACGAGGACAGCCGGCTCGTTCCAATTGCCGGCCGGATTCGCGCGCAGCGCGGCCGCGGTCGCGGCGCGGTACAGCGCCCCCGAATCGACATGATGGAAGCCGAGCGCCTCGGCGACCTGATACGCGGTGGACGTCTTTCCCGACGCCGCCGGCCCGTCGATGGTGATCGCGAACGGCTCTCTCACGCCACCACCTTTTTCAGGTCCGCCCAGAACGCGGGATAAGACACCGCCACGCAATCGCGGTCGTCGATCCGGATCTCGTTGCCGTGGCCGCAGCCGAGCACGCCGAACGACATCGCGATCCGGTGATCGCCGTAGGTGCGGACCGTCCCGCGCAGCGGCTTGTCGGAGCCGCGCACGGCGAAGCCGTCGTCGAATGCTTCCGCGTCGGCGCCGAGCCCGCGGAGGTTGTCCACGATCGCGGCGATGCGGTCGCTCTCCTTCACGCGCAGCTCCGCTGCGCCACGTACCACGGTCTCCCCTTCCGCGCGCGCGGCGACGCACGCCAGCAGCGGCAGCTCGTCGATCATCGCGGGAATTTCGCCGGGCTTCACGGAGATCGCACGCAGGGCGCCCGGGCCGGCGCTCACGGTGCCGATCTCTTCGCCCGTCGCCTCCGTCTTGCCTGAAACTCTGATCTTCGCGCCCATCCGCCGCACTGCCCGAAGAAAGCCGGTCCGGGCCGGGTCGATGCACACGCCGGGCAGGGTGACGGTGCCGCGCGCGGCCAGCGCCGCGAGCGCGATGAAGAATGCGGCCGACGACGCGTCCCCTGGCACGGTCAGCTCGAACGGATCGAGGGACGCGCCCGGAGTGAGCTTGGTTACGCCGTCGCGCGATCGCGTCACTTCCATACCCAGTGCGCGCAGCATACGCTCGGTGTGATCACGTGACGGGCGCGGCTCGCGCACCGAGACGGGCACGCCGGCGACGAGTCCGGCCAGGAGAATCGCGCTCTTGACCTGGGCGCTCGCGACTTCGCTGGTCCAGGCGATGTGCTGCAGGTTTCCGCCCTGCACCGTCATCGGCAAGCCGTCATCCTTCGCGAAAGAAATCCGCGCGCCCATGGCTGTGAGGGGCTCGGCGATTCGCCGCATCGGACGCCGGCTGAGACTCTCGTCCCCGGTGAACGTCGTGGAGAACGGATGCCCGGCCACGACTCCGGCGAGCAGGCGCACTGTCGTGCCGCTGTTGCCGCAGTCGAGCGGCGACTCCGGCGCGCGCAAATCGCGAACGCCCGTTCCGTGAATGCGCATCTCCGACCCGAGCGGCGGGGCGTCATTTCCGAGCGCGCGGAGCGCGTACGCGGTGGACGCGGTGTCTTCCGCGACGAGCACATCGCGGATCACCGACTCGCCGTCGGCGAGCGCGGCGAGAATCAGCGCGCGGTGCGAGATCGACTTGTCGCCCGGTACCCGCACGGTACCGGCGACAGTCAGCGGAGCCACGCCTCCAGCGTAGTCGCCAGATCCGTTTTCTCGTCGCGGTACTTCACGATGACCGGAGTCTGGAGCGAGAGCCCCTCCGCGCGTGGCCAGTCGCCCTTGATCGCGCGCGCTCCCGGGACGACGACGGCGCCCGACGGGATCTCCAGCGGTTTTTCCGGCGTGCCGCGGTACACCTGCTCCCGGATGAGATCGTACACCGGCGTGCCGCGCGTCAGCACGACGCCGGCGGCGAGCACCGCCTTGCCGCGCACGACCGTGCCTTCGTACACGCCGCAGTTGCCGCCGACGATCACGTCGTCCTCGATCACCACCGGCGAAGCATTGACCGGCTCCAGCACGCCACCTATCTGCGCGCCCGCGCTCAGATGCACGCGCGCGCCGACCTGGGCGCACGATCCCACCAGCGCGTGGGAGTCGATCATCGTCCCTTCGTCCACGTAGGCGCCGACGTTGACGTACATCGGCGGCATGCACACCACGCCGGGCGCCACGTACGCGCCGCGCCGGATGGACGATCCGCCCGGAACTATCCGCACCTGGTCCTCGAGCGTGAGCTCGCGCAGCGGATACGTGCTCTTGTCGAAGAACTGCAGCTTGTTTCCGGGCCCGGCTCCGTCGGGCACCGACATCTCGACGAGATGCCCGAGGCGGAAGCCGAGCAGGATGCCGCGCTTGACCCACTGCACGGCGTGCCAGGAGCCGTCGCCGGCGCGCTCGGCGGCGCGCACGTCGCCCGCCTCGAGCGCCTGCAGTAGCGCCTCGAACGCGGACTGCGCGTCGGCCGGCAGCGGCTCCGCGGCCGGAATGGCCGCGAGCGCCTCCATCCTGTGCGACAGGTTCTCGCCCCACGCCTTGTTCCGCTTCATCCCAGCGCGCCCGCCTGCTCCAGGCTCTTCCGCACCGCGCTCTGGTGCGCGTCAGCCAGAGGGACGAGCGGCAACCGCAACACGTTCTCGATACGGCCTTGCATCGCGAGCGCGGCCTTGACCGGAAGTGGATTGGATTCGACGAACGCCGCCGCGGTCCAGTCCGCCAGCCGCGCTTCGATCTCGCGCGCTTCCCGCATGTTGCCCGCGCGAACGGATTCCGTGAGCCGCGCCACCAGCTTCGGCGTGGCGTTCGACGTGACCGAGATGACGCCGTCTCCCCCGGCGGCCATGATCGCGACCGTGAGCGCGTCGTCCCCGGACAGAACGGAGAACCCGTCCGGCCGGTCGCGGATGATGCGGCCGATCTGCGCCATGTCGCCCGAGGCTTCCTTCACCGCCACGAGCCGCGCGTTCTCCGCGAGCTTGAGCGTCGTCTCCGCTTCCATATTGCTCGCGGTTCGCCCGGGAACGTTGTACATCACGATCGGGAGATCCACCGCGTCCGCGATCGCCTGGAAGTGCGCGATGATGCCGCGCTGCGGCGGCTTGTTGTACATCGGTGACACGTGCAGCAGGTGCGTCGCGCCCGCGGCCTGCATCTCGCGCGAGAACGCGATCGCCTTCTTCGTGTCGTTCGACCCCGCGCCGGCGATCACGGGCACGCGCCCGGCGACCTGCTCCACCGTGATCTCCACGACCCGGCGATGCTCGTCCGGCGAGAGCGTGGCCGCCTCGCCCGTCGAGCCGCACGGCACCAGGTAGTGGATCCCTTCCTCGATCTGCCAGTCAACAAGGGCGCGCAACGCTTTCTCGTCGACCGCGCCGTCGCGCGTGAACGGCGTGACGAGCGCCGTGCCGGCCCCGAACAGCCGTCCGTGCTTCATGAGTCGCCCACTCCGGCGAGGAAGTCACGCATGGTGAACACGCCGCGCTTGCCGACGAGCCAATCCGCGGCAGCGAGCGCGCCGGCCGCGAACACCGCGCGGTCGCGCACGGTGTGCGTGATGCTGAGCTGCTCCGACTGCGAGTCGAGGATGAGTTCGTGCGTCCCCGGCACCGAGCCAGTGCGAATGCTGGTAATAGGGACTTTTCTGCCCAATCCCTCTCGCGCGGACTGCTCGATCACGATCGCGGTCCCCGAGGGCGCATCCTTCTTGGCGGTGTGGTGCGTCTCGACGATGTGGGCATCCCATCCCTCGATATCGGCAACGAGCGCGCCAGCCCTTCGCGCCAGGTCCAGGAATACCTGAATGCCGATGGAGAAGTTCGCCGACCACAGCATGGTCCCGTTGGCCTGCTCGACCTCGGCGGCAACTGCATCCAGCGAGTCGTACCAGCCCGTGGTCCCGACCACCACGGGACAGCCGGCCGCGACGCAGGCCCTGATGTTCCGCGCCGCCGACTTCGGCTCGGTGAACTCGATCGCGACGTCCGCTCCCTTCAGCGACTCCCGCGTGATTCCGCTGCCGTCGGGATTGTCCTTTTCACCCAGGACCGTGGTCACGGTCCAGCCGCGCTTCTTCGCCATCTCCGCGATCGTCTTCCCCATCTTCCCGTCGCCGATCACGGCGATCTTTCGCGTGGTCATTGACCGTCCTCGAAGAATTCGGCATGCAGTCCGCGCATGATGTCGCCGACGCGTCCGCTGTCCACGACCGCGGTGAGATTGATCGCGGTGGCGCTGAGCGAGATCATGTGCACGGTGGAGCCGGTGAAGCAAGCGAGCGCGCGACCCATCGCGTCGGAGTGATCCGCGATTCCCGCGCCGACGATCGCGACTATGCCGCGGTCGTGCTCCACCGACACGTCACCGAGCGATGAGAGGTCCACGACGATCGAGTCCAGCCGGCTCACGTCGTCCAGCGTCATCGAGACAGAGACTTCCGACGTGGCGACCACGTCGACCGAAGTCGAGTGCCGCTCGAACACCTCGAACACACGCCGCAGAAAGCCGTGCGCCAGCAGCATGCGCGCGGCGCGCACGCGCACGAGCGTAATCCCCGCCCTGCCCGCAATCGCCGTGACCGCCCGCCGCGGCGCGTCGAAGGTGATCAGCGTGCCCGGAAGCTCGGGCCGGTTCGAGTTCAGCACGTACACCGGAATTCCGATCCGCACGGCCGGCGCGATCGTGCTCGGATGCAGCACCTTCGCGCCGAACGACGCGAGCTCCGACGCCTCGTCGAACCGGATCCGCTCGATCGGCTGCGCGCCCTTCACGACGCGCGGGTCCGCCGTCATCATGCCGTCGACGTCCGTCCATATCTCGATCGCGTCCGCGTGCAGCGCGGCGCCGATCAGCGAGGCGCTGTAATCCGAGCCGCCGCGGCCGAGCGTCGTAGTGATCCCGTCGGCCGTGCGCCCGACGAAGCCGCCGAGCACGGGCACCTTCCCTTCCTTGAGAATCGGAAGCAGGATCGCGCGCGACTGCTCCGCGATCGCTTCGGTCTTCGGCACCGCCTGCATGAAGTTCGCGTCGGTGATCATCACGTCACCCGCGTCCACGAGCTGAGCGGGAATCCCGCGCTCGCACAGAACCGCGGTGACGAGCTGCGACGAGCACTGCTCGCCGATCGACGCGATCGCGTCGAAGCTCCGGGGCGTGACGTGGCCGAGCGTCTTCAGCGCTTCGGCGAGCGACGCCAGCTCGTCGAACAGCGCGCTCAGCTCCGCCGATATCTCGGTGGCCGCGGAGCTGATGCCGAGCAATTCCTTGCACACAGCGAGATGTCGATCGCGAAGATTCTCCACGCCGCGCAGCGCGCCGATGAGATGTCCCTTCGCGGATTGCTCCGCGACCGCGAGCAGACCGTTGGTCGCGCCGCCCAGCGCGGAGACGACGACGATCGGCTGCTTGTCGAGCCGGTCGCGCACGATCCCGACCGCGCGCTCGATCGCTTCGGCGTCGCCGACCGAGGTGCCGCCGAACTTGGCGACTATCACGCCGGGGGAATCGCGCCGATGGAGAGCAGCAGCTCGGCGTTGAGTATGGAGCCGCCGGCCGCGCCCCGCACCATGTTGTGTCCGACCACCACGAGCCGCACGTCCAGTATCGCGTCCTCGCGTACGCGGCCGACCACGACCGTCATCCCGTCCCCCGTGTTGACGTCGCGCCGCGCCTGCGGTCGGTCGGGCTCATTCCGCACCACCAGCGGCCGGTGCTTCGCCCCCGGTAGCTCGCGCACCGCGGCCGAGCCGGTCCATTCGTCGAGCGCGCTCCGGACCGCTTTCAGGTCGGGCGACCCCTCGAGCCCGATCGACATGCAGATAGTGTGGCCGTGCTCGACAGGCACACGATTGGTGTGCGCGCTCACGGTGAACGGCGCGGGCTTGATCGCGTCGCCTTCGAGCTTACCCAGGATCTTCCCGAGCTCGCTTTCGATTTTGGCTTCCTCGTCCGCGATGAACGGGATCACATTGCCGAGTATGTCGGATGACGGGAGGCCCGGATAACCCGCGCCCGAGATCGCCTGCATCGTCGAGACGAAGATCTTGTTGATTCCGAACCGCTGGTGCAGCGGCGCGAGCGCCATGGCCGCGACGGTGGCGCTGCAGTTCGCGTTCGTGACGATGGCGCCGCTCCAGCCGCGCGCCGCGCGCTGATGCTCTAGCAGGCGCAGATGATCGGCGTTGATCTCCGGTATGACGAGCGGCACGTCGGGATCCATCCGGTGATTCTTCGCGTTGCTCAGCACGGTTTTCCCGGCTTTCGCGAACGCCTCCTCGATCGGGCCGGCCACGGACGAATCCATCGCGCAGAACGCGATCTGCGACCGCACGCTCGCGGGATCGGCCGGGAGCAGCGTCAGCTTGCCGACTTCCGGGGCGAGATCCCCGTCCTGCCATTTCACCACATCGCGATAGCGCTGGCCCGCCGAGCGCTCCGATGCCACCAGCTCCGCGATCTCGAACCACGGGTGACCGGCGAGCAGGCGGATGAACGTCTGTCCGACCGCACCCGTCGCGCCAAGGATGGCGACTTTCTGTTTCGTTCTGATCACTTGCGCGCCTTCTTTCTCGAGCGCGCGGGCCGCACCGGCTCGTCTCCGCCCTCCTTCAGCAGCGTGCGCACGAGCTTTTCGTAAGTGTCCACGCTCGCGCGCAGCTCCGCGACGTCGACGTACTCGTCCGGCGTGTGCGCGACATGGATCGAGCCCGGTCCGAACAGCAGTGGCTTGCCCCAGCGGCCGAGCAGCGGGATGTCGGTCGTGTATGCGACGGGCTCGATCTCGAATCCTTCGACCGTGTGAAAGTGCTGCGGCGGAATGTGCGACCCCCACTCCAGCTCGGCCACGCCGCGGGCCCACTCCTCGAGCATCTGCTTGATCGGCTCGACGTCGCTGACTATGCGGAACATCACCTCCGCTTCGGCCTGGCCCGGAATGATGTTGCCTTCGGTGCCGCCGCGAATCACGCCGATGTTGACTGACGCCTCGCCCAGAACCGGATCGCTCGGCAGCTTCAGCTGCTTCACTTTCGGGAGCAGCTCCAGCATCGGCTCGATCGCCGACTGGCCGAGGTGCGGATACGCGGCGTGCGCTTCCTTGCCGCGCGTTCGGACGAACACGCGCAGCGAGCCCTTGGCCCCGCTCGCGAGCTTGCTCTCTGTCGGCTCGCCGTTGATGAGAAAGCTGCTGGTGGCCGGCAGGTTGTTCGCCGCTCGCGCGCCGTCGGAGCCCTTCTCCTCTCCGACCACGAACAGCAACTGCACGCGATTCTCGCCCGACGTCACGAGCCGGTCGGCCGCCGCCAGCATCGCAGCGGCAATCCCCTTCGCGTCGGCCGCTCCGCGGCCGTACAACCGCCCTTCCTCGAGCCGCGGCGTGAGAAACGGCGGCACGGTGTCGAGGTGGGTCGAAAGCGCGACGCTGCCGGACTGGTCGCCGTTCGCCGCCGAGCGCGTCGCCCAGACGTTGCCGCGGCCCGGCGACACCTCCTGGAAGCTCACGTTCCAGCCGCGCTTCACGAGCCAGCGAGTGACGAACTCGATGACTTCATGCTCCTGCCCGGATAGCGACTGGATCGATAACATCTCAGCCGCCAGCGCTACGACGTCTGTCATGTCGGGTAAGCTAACCGCGCATGCCAGTTGGCGTTATCGGCGCTCGGCCGGGCTCGGCGGCGAGTCCTCTTCGGCGGCTACGCTCGCAAACTGCGCGAGCTAGCACGCCGCCTGCGAGGACCCGCCGCCGAGCCCTGCCACTGGCGTCTCCCCAGGGCGTGCGCGAAGAGCGGAGCGGGAGGACGCGACGTCGCACGCGAGTCGGCCTCGTCACGCTAGAAGCGGAGGGGAGGACGGGGGCGGACTATCAGACGAGCGGGATCGCGTCGACAGTCGCGGACTGAACGGCTTCGGGCCCGCGCACGTGTTCGACGAAGATCTGCTGGACGAGGCGGTTGGCTTCCTTCAGGTACTCGTCGTGGTGCCGCTCGCCGACTTCACCGATTTGCGCCAGCTGCTCGATGTTCAGGGTGCGTCCGGCCTCCCTGAACGTCTTGAACGTGTCCTCGGCCTGCCGCGCCATGACGATGTCGCCCACCAGGCGCAGGAAGTCGCTCTCACGCGCCGCGTCCGCCAGGCCACGCGCCATGCCCAGCGCCGCGCCCATCGCCTTCTTCCCTACGCCTGCCTCGGCGCCGAGCGTCCGCTGGTAGTCCTCGAGCATCCGCTGGTGCTCGCGCATGTGCGGGATGTGTCTGGTGCAGAGATCGCGGAACCGCGCGTCTTCGGCCTGGGATTCGTGGTCCTCGAGTGCGCGCAGAAATGCCCCGTGCTGCATCACCGCGTTGTTGATCTGGCTCTTGAGAAAATCTGTGCCTCTATCCATGGAAACCTCCGGTTGAAAAAGCTTCGGATCAGCAGGAGTTGGAGGTGCACATTGCGCGCCATCGATCACTGATTTCGACCCCTTGCATTTGGGAGAAGCAGGCGACCGGCGCCCGCAAGAACGCGCACGCTGAGCGGAGTGGATCCGGCCAGCTCTCCGTCGGCCTGGACGGTACGCGGGGGGACAGTGGTGATCTCGATCTCGCGACCCGACAGGTAGGACATGCACGGGTCGGGCGAGAAATCGCGCCGCATCATCTTCCAGGTGATTCGCGCGGCGTCGGCGTTGGTCGTGGGCGAGAAAATGCAGACGTTGAGCACGCCGTCGTCGTGCAGAATTCCGTCGCCCAGCGTGAGCAGGTGTCGGAACATCGTCCCGAAGTTGGCTACGAGGATCGCGGAAGCACGCCGCTGGAACGGAACACCGTCGACGGTTCCGCTCACCTGAAAGGCGTCGAAGCGGAGGAGCGAGCGTAGCCCCACGATCACGTACGACAGCACGCCGAGGCGGCGCTTGAGCCAACGCGGGGTCTCGGCGATCATCGTGGCGTCTACACCAACACCGGCGCCGATCCCGAAGATCCGGCCGTCACCGAGCTGCCCGAGATCGATCCGCGCTTCGCGGCCGGTCGCGAGAGCGCGCACGGCACCGCGGATCGTGAGTGGAATTCCGAGCGACCGGGCGAGCAGGTTGCCCGTGCCGCCGGGGAGGATGCCGACGGGCGGGCCCTTTCCCGCGAGCGCGCCGATCACGTCCATCGCGGTGCCGTCGCCGCCGAGGGTGAAGACCGCGTCGTACGATTGCGCATGCTCGGCCGCAATCGCCGCAGCGTGCCCCGCGTATTCCGTGGCTACCGCGACCGCGTCAATCTTCGCGCGCCCCAGCTCGCGGACAGCGGCGCCCTGCCTCTTCGCGCCGCCGCGTGAGGCGGGATTCGCAATGATCAGGGCGCGGCGCATGAACAGAAGGTACCAGGAGCGGATCTGACGGACCCGCGCCGCCAGTGACGCGGTTTGCGACAGGGCGTATGTTGCTGCACCGAAAATCACAGTCCCGGCCCATGACATCACTCGAGACACTGAAAGCAGCCCTGGCGGACCGCTACGAAATCGATCGAGAGATCGGGTCGGGCGGAATGGCAACCGTGTACCTCGCCCGCGATCTGCGACATCAGCGGGAAGTCGCTCTAAAGGTGCTCAAGCCGGAGCTCGGCGCCGTCCTCGGCACCGATCGGTTTCTGTCCGAGATCCGCGTGACGGCCAACTTGCAGCACCCAAACCTGCTGCCGTTGTTCGACAGCGGCGAGGCTGGCGGACTCCTGTTTTACGTCATGCCCTTCGTGCGCGGAGAAACGCTGCGCGCGAAGATCGACCGCGAGCGCCAGCTCTCTGTGGACGAGGCGGTACGAATTGCGGTAGCGGTCGCGAGCGCTCTCCAGTGCGCGCACGAGAGCGGCGTCATTCACCGCGATCTCAAGCCGGAGAACATTCTCATCCAGTCGGGCCAGCCAGTCATTGCCGACTTCGGAATAGCGCTCGCAGTCTCCAAGGCCGGAGGAGCGCGGGTGACGCAGACGGGGCTGTCGCTCGGCACGCCGCAATACATGAGTCCCGAGCAGGCGACGGGCGACCGGGTGATCGACGCGCGAAGCGACATCTACTCCCTGGGCGCTGTGACCTACGAGATGCTCTCGGGGGAGCCGCCGCACAGCGGTTCGAGCGCTCAGGCCATCATCGCGAAGCTCATGACGAGCGAGCCGCAGCCGCTGAACACGCTACGCTCCACGATTCCCGCGAATGTCGCGTGCGCGGTGGAGAAGGCGCTCGCGAAGCTCCCCGCGGATCGCTTCGCGTCAGCGCAGGAGTTCGCGGCCGCACTCCAGAACCCGTCGTTTACCATCGCGAGCAGGTCCGTGCGCGGCACCGCCGAGCAATCCGCGGCGACGAGAAAGTGGAGGCGCATGGCGATCGGGGCGGCTGCGGTCGCCTCACTGGCTATTGCTGCCGCACTGTGGGCGACCCTGAAGCCGGAGCCACCAAAGCCGGTCGTGCGCTACGTCCTGGGGATGGACTCTACGGAAGTCATTGGTGGCGGCGGGCGCCGCGTCGCGGTGTCGCCGGACGGAAGCCTTCTCGCGTTCTCGCTGCTCCCGGACTTCAACCTGTACGTGCGACGGCGCGATCAACTGCGTGGCACGATCTTGCCTGGTGCTTCCGACGCCTTCTCGCCGTTCTTCTCCCAGGACGGCAGGAAGATCGGCTACCTGTCGCCGCCGCTGGGACTAAAGGTTGTGTCCGTAGGCGGTGGCCCGCCCGTCCTGATCTCGGACTCGATCGCTTTCGGCGGCGGTGCATTCGGGCCCGACGGTCGCATCTACGCCACGCGTGTGAATAGCTGGGAGATCGTGCGCATGGCGGATGCCCCGGGATCTTCGCTCGAGCCGGTGACGGCTGTCGATACCGCCAACGGCGAACGGCGCCATTACTGGCCCGAGGTTCTACCGGGCGGGAAATCCATGCTTTTGGTCATCGTTTACGGCTCTCCCGGCCCTGCGCAGTCTTCGAAAGCTTCCATGATAGCAATCGCCGACCTTGCTACAGGGAAGCATCGTCCCTTGGTCGCCGGCGTGCGCGCCACGTACTCGCCATCTGGCCACTTGCTGTACGCGACGTCCGATGGCTCGCTGATGGTATCCCAGTTCGATGCGGGAAAGGGAGAGCTCCGAGGAAGCCCCGCGTCCGTCGCGCCCGGGCTTCGGGTGGGCGGCGGGTCGGTTGCTGCATCGGATTTTCACGTTTCGCAGACCGGAACGCTGGCCTACATCACCGGCCAGACGGGGAGCGAGCGCGAGCTGATCTGGATAGGAAGGGATGGAAAGATCGAGCAAGTTGACCCGGCATGGAGAGGCACCTTCAATGGTCCCTCACTTTCTCCCGACGGAAAGAAAGTCGCGGTATCGATCGTTGCTGGACCACGTGCCGACATTTGGGTCAAGCAGCTCGATCGCGGCCCGAGCCTCAAGCTGACGTTCGAGGGCACCAACAACATCTATCCCGTATGGACGGCGGACGGGCGGAACATTACGTACCAGAGCAACGCCTCGACTCCGATCGGCATATGGACCAAACGCGCCGATGGAAGCGCGCAGGCGTTTCAGCAGATGCAAGCCAAGGCGGACCTCTCCGGTTCCGTTTGGAGCCGCGACGGGAAGTGGCTCGTATATCGCACCAATGTGACCGTCGCCGGGGCTGGCGACATTCTCGCGATCCGGCCGGGAGTCGATTCTGCGCCCACGGTCCTCCTTGCCGGCGCCTACGCGGAGATCGACCCCGCGCTTTCGCCCGATGGCAAGTGGTTGGCCTACACATCGAACGAAACTGGCAGGTACGAGGTCTATGTAGTTCCGTTTCCGAACGTCGGAGCGGCCAAGTGGCCGATCTCCACGAGCGGCGCAACGCAGCCACTGTGGGCGCACAGCGGCCGGGAGCTTTTCTTTCGCAGCGGGGGAAACCTTGTGTCGGTTCCGGTTCAGACAACTCCAACCTTTTCCGCGGGCGCCGAGAGAACACTATTCTCTACCCGTGAATACGTGCTCAACGTGAATCGACGATCGTACGACGTCGCCCCCGGGGACAATCGCTTCATTTTCATCCGGAACGTTGGTGGGCAGGTTGCAAATGAGCTCGTGCTGGTTGACAACTGGTTTCAGGAGCTGCGGCGGAAGTAGCTCCGCGCGTCTGCGGGCAAAGAAAGTGGGGGCCGGCTCTACAGCGCCCTTACGGCAGCGAATCCCCGCTCACGCTGATCAGGCGGCGGCTCCGCTGGTCGTAGCTCACCAGCACCACTTCGCGGGGCTCGAGAGTGACCTTCAGGTCGAGGCTGAGCTCGGCGGGAATGGACTCCTCCCGGCGGCGACGACGCTCGTCGACCTCGCGCCGCGCCCGCGCGGGCATCGGGTCCCCCGGGCGAGGGACGCTCCCTCCCGCAGCCCGGCCTCCGTCACCATCGTAATCGTCGTCGTCATCGTCCACGGACGAGTCCGACCGCTGCTCGACGGGAATCGTGTCGATGCGCGCTAGCCGAACCGCGAAAACGGCCGGACCCGGCGGAACCGGGAGGTCCCGGGAAACGTACAGCGGGCGATCGTTGCGCAGACCGCCACCGCGCACGACCTGCGAGTGCAGCAGCTCGCCGTTCCGGCGAACCTCCAGGCGGTAGCGCGCGGTGGTCCCTTCGCAGACGACGCTCTGTCGCATCTGCGGCGCGAGCCTGGCGAGCTCCTCGTCGGTCTGCCGGCGGCATACCTCGATGCGCTCCGGCCGTGCGCCCAGCGAGATTCGCACGATCGCGTCATCGCCCCGGGCGACCTTCAGTGGAGCGATCGATCCCCAGGCGGTCGCGAGCAGGACGGCGGCGCTGAGCGTGGCCGCGGCGAGGACGCGAAGCGCGGTCTTCATGTTTCCTCGCCGATCGGCACGGGATCGCATTCGAGATCGATGGCCACTACCGGCTCCGCGACCTGTTCTCCGGCGAGGCGAAGCTGCTCCTGGAACTCGGTGATGGCAGCCCACGCCTTCGCGGGCTCGCTCGCGTTGGCGAACGCGAGCCTGACCCGTTGGCGGTCCACCCTGGCCTTCAACTCCGCTTCCCGATCCTGATACACGCGCTCGTTCAGCCAGCGCGGCCCCTCGCGATTCCAGCAGTCGCGCGGCGGGCACGCGAGCGTAAGCACTCCGCCGCCTCCGCTTCGCACCAGCAGCTCGATGACTGACGTGTGCAGGCTACCGGCGCAGTCCACTGGATACAGCACCACGCCGCGTGCGGCGGCGTCCTGTGCGAGATTCGGAGCGCCTCGCTCGCAGCAGATCACCACCAGCTCACCTTCCCATCGCTCGGCCCGCGCGATGAAAGCGCGCGCGCGGGACAGCTGGTCGCGCCCGGTGCGGCCCGCGGGGCCCACGCCCATGGGCGCGCAGGAGCCGGCGCAGATCCCGCAGCTGACGCAGAGATCGGGATCGACGCGAGCTACCTCTTCCGAGCGTCCGTCGCTACGCGCGAACATGGTGATCGCCTCGTACGGGCAGTCGAGTGCGCACTGCCGGCACCCCACGCAGATCGCTTCGTCCACCACCGACTTGGGCGGTGCCTGCTCGCCCCGCCGCTTGGCTACAAGCGGGATCAGCAGCACCGCGAAGAACGTGAGTGCGGCGCCCAGCAGCGCGGTGCCTCCGTCGAGCGACCGGGACAGCGGCAGCCAGAACGCGTAAAACCAGTCGGCCGGCACGGACGCGGGAGTGCGCAATGGGTTCGCCTCCGGCGCCATGGCCAGCGGCCGGACGACGGAAAGTGCGACGAGGGCGCCGATCAGCGTCCACATCACCGGCTTGGGCGGGAGCAGCTTCGGCCGCGCCAGCTTCGAGGTGTGCAGCAGCAGCACCGCGAACATGCTGAGCGGGATTCCGACGTGGGCGAACAGGTTTATGAAAAAGAAAACGCTCGGCAGCGGCCGCTCGCCGGTGAACGCGCGCGACATCGGCTCGGAGAGGATGGGGAGCGCGTCGAGCATCCGCGCACCCTCGAGCGCCAGTACTTCCCCGAACACGTCCCAGATCAGGACATACCCCGTCCAGCCCGAGACGAGCACGAGCAGGAGGAGCACCACGCCGCTCATCCAGGCGCGCGCGCGCGGTCCCCAGCTCCGGCCCTGCGCGTACATGCGCACCGCGTGCACGGCGACCGCGACGAGCGCCGCGTCGCTGGCGTAGCGATGCAGCGCGCGAATCCAGTTGCCGAGCCAGGGATCCGCGGTGATGCGCGCCACCGAGTCGTAGGGCGTACCGACACGGTAGAAGAAGGTCAGCCACAGCCCGGTGACGAGCAGGAGAAAGAGGAGCGCGACCGCGATCGTCCCGCTCTGATACAGCGGGTTGTACTTCCAGCCGTACAGGCGGTTGCTGGCCGCGTCGGCCAGCGTCAGGAGACGGAGAAGGAACCGCTCCGAAGGGCGGGATGGAGCGGCCATCAGTGATGCGAGCGGTTCAAGCGGGCGGGTGAGGAGGGGCGTGTGTCAGGCAAATCCCTACACCATATCAGAGCATTCACTGATGCGTCACCTCGTCGTACTTTGTGATTGTTCGCGACCTGATAATCCGCTCCCCGGCTTCTCAATCCCGCAAACCTCATGACTGATCTCCGAAGCGACGATTCGCCGCCTGAGCCGATTCCACTCTGGCAACGGCTGTTCGACAACGTGTGGCTCCTGCTCGCGTTGGGTCTCGCCATCATGTTCGCGATTTTCACGGCGTGGGGTCTCTGGGAGATCCTGACGCTCCCACCCGCCGAACTCCCCTAAGGACACATTCATGCACATCGATATCCATACCGGGCTCGATTCGCCCAAAGGTAACTGGTGGAAGCCGGCGCACCGGGCGGAAAAGACGTGGGTCGTCATCGCCTTTGCGTGGTGCATGGTGCTCTTCGCGATGATGCCGCTCTGGCACTGGAAGGGCGGGCAGAATCCGTCGGGCATACGGCGACGCGTCGAGCCGGCCGCGTTCTATCAGCGCACGCTCGAGTTCACCAACCAGTACAAGGTGGGCGACGACCGCGGAATGCCGATCGTAGCTCCCCCGCCCGGATCCGACATCTATCTGACGGCGATGGCCTTTCAATGGACTCCGATTCTCAAGCTGCAGAAAGGCAAGGAGTACATCCTGCACCTATCCTCACTCGACGTGAATCACGGGTTCTCGCTGTATCCGATCAACATCAACTTCCAGGTCGTGCCGGGCTACGACTACGGCTTGCGGGTCACCCCCAACGCAGCGGGTGACTTCCGCATCATCTGCAACGAGTTCTGCGGCATCGGCCATCACACGATGGTCGGCAGGGTGATCGTCGAGGATGCGCCGACGGCGCCAGTCGCGGCCGCGGCCGGAGGCGTCCAGTGAGCGCGCCGAACGTACCCGCCTCCGCGGTCGGACCGGCACCGGACGTTCCGGCCGGTACGCGGTTCAGCGTATGCCCCTTCACCGGGCGCAGACTGGACGAGATGGCGCTGAGCCTGACGCGGTGGAACGCCGTCACCTCGATCGTCGCGCTGCTGATTGGCGCCATCGCGGCGGTGCTCATCGTGCTGACGCGGTGGCAGGCCGTGCACCTTTTGCCCGCGATCTGGTTCTACCGCATTCTGGGCGTGCACGGGATGAGCATGCTCATCTTCTTCATCATCTTCTTCGAGATGGCGGTGCTGCACTTCACCAGCACCGCGCTGCTGAACGCGAGGAACGTCGCGCCGAAGATATCGTGGCTCGCCTACGGGCTGATGCTGCTCGGCGCCCTGATGGTGGAGTTCCTGATGTGGTCCGGGAAGGCCGACGTGCTCTTTACGTCGTACGTGCCGCTGCGCGCGCACCCGCTCTTCTACCTCGGTGTCATTTTGTTCGCGGTCGGCGCGCTGATCGTCACCGGAGTCTTCTTCGCGAACCTCGCGATTGCCAAGCGCGAGCGCACTTACGAGGGGTCCATGCCCCTCGTGGTATACGGCGCGATGACCGCCGCGATCATCGCGGTGATCACGCTGGTCCACGGCGCGATGATCTACATCCCCACCTTCCTCTGGTCGCTGGGTCTGATGGAAGTGGACCCGCAGGTGTACCGGCTGCTGTGGTGGGCGCTGGGCCATTCCTCGCAGCAGATCAACGTCGCGGCCATGGTCGCCATCTGGTACATGCTCGGCGCGCTCACCGTGGGCGCGGTCGTGCTCAACGAGAAGATCAGCCGCTCGGCGTTCGTGCTGTACATCCTGTTCATCTCGCTGGCGTCGGCGCACCACCTGCTCGTGGATCCCGGAATGGGATCGGCGTGGAAGATCGTGAACACCAGCTACTTCATGTACATGGCCGTCCTCGCGTCGTTGCTGCACGGCTTCACCGTTCCGGCGGGAATGGAGCTGGGCATGCGGCTGCGTGGCTACACCAACGGCATGTTCGACTGGCTGCGCCGGGCGCCCTGGGGTGATCCCGGCTTCAGCTCGCTGGTGTTTTCGGTCGTAGTGTTCGGGTTCATAGGCGGCATCACCGGCGTCACGATCGGCACGGAGCAGATCAACATCATGGTGCACAACACGCTCCGCTCGCCCGGCCATTTCCACGCAACGGTCGTCAGCGGCACGGCCATGGCGTTCATGGGATTGACGTACTATCTGATCCCGCTCGTATTCCGGAAGAAAGTCGCGCTCTGGTCGCTCGCGAAGCTGCAGCCGTACATCTTCGCCGGCGGAATGGTCATCTTCACGATCTCGATGACGTTCGCGGGCACGTTCGGCGTGCCGCGGCGGCACTGGGACATCAGCTTCAGCCAGGCGCCGTTCGACGTGCAGTTCAGCCCCGCGGTGGACATATTCCTCGCGCTGGTCGCGCTCGGCGGGCTGATGGCCGCGACGGGGGCCTTCATCTTCATCGCGATCGCGGTAAAATCGGTGTTCTTCGGCGAGCCGCTCGGCGAAGTGGTTCCGCTCACCAACATGCGCGGAGTGCCGCAGGGACTCACCCATCCGCCCACGCATAGCGCGGACGCGGACGAGCGGTGGGAGAGGATGCACGGACCCGAAGCCGGCTGGATGGGCCCCGCGCCGGGCACGCTCGTGCTCGTGTTCGTGTTCCTCGCCGCGTTCATGCTGTACTTCTTCGTGAACTGGAAGGTGCTCTCGTTCGTGTGGAGGATAGGCTGATACGGGTGCGTCGGGGAACTCCGGCGCTCGCCGCGCTCGCCCTGATCATCCTGATCACGGCGGCGTGGTGGGCGCTGGCTCTCTGGCCGCTCACGGCGGAGGCGCCGGAGTGGCTGGCAAGGACGCGCTACGTGTGCTTCGGCGCGAGTATCGGCGGACTGCCTGACGCGGGCGGCTGGATACTGCTCATCGGCCAACCGCTCGGAATGGTGCTGCTGCTGCTGATGGTCTGGGGCGGAGACGCGCGCGCGGGCATGAGCAGGCTGCTGGAGCGCACGACCGGCCAGATAACGGTCGGAGTAATCTCGGCCGTGCTGGTCGCGGCCGTGGGCAGCGTCGTACTGCGCGTGCGCGAGGTCAACGCGGAGCCGTTCGACCCGAACCCGGCCGCCAGCCTGGCGCAGCAGCTCACGCGGATCAATGACGTTCCACCGGCGCTCTCGCTGGTGAATCAATCCGGAGATACGGTCAGGCTGGATCGCTACCACGGCAGGGCCGTGCTGGTGACGTTTGCGTTCGCCCACTGCGAAACGGTATGTCCGCTAGTCGTGAACGACGTGCTGTCGGCCCGCGACAGGATCGCGGCGACCGATCCGGTGCGGACCCCGGCGGTGATAGTGGTCACGCTGGACCCGTTCCGCGACACACCGAGCCGGCTGCCCGCTATCGCGAAGCAGTGGGGGCTGTCAGGCGACGCGCATGTATTGAGCGGCTCGATCGAGGACGTGGAGCGCACTTTGAGCAAGTGGAGAATCCCCCGAATTCGCAACGAGCGAACCGGCGACTTCTCCCACCCGACCATGGTCTACGCGATCGGGCCGAATGGCCGGATCACTTACGTGGTCACCGGCGGCTCGGACCAGATCGTAGCGGCGGTTCGCGCACTTTGATTCGCGACTTCGGTGAGGGAACCGTCCCGGAACCGGGTCACACTCACGTCCGTCTAGGCTTGTGAGGCCTTAAAGCGCTACTTCCCTTCCGCCAGCAGTTTTGAAAGGTCCGTTGTGAAAATCCGCTGGTTGATCTTGGTCCGACTAAAGACAACGGCCTTTCCATCCGGCGTCATTTCCGCTCCGAACTCGTTTTCAGGCGTGGTGGTCAATCGCCGCGTCGTGCCGTCGGCGACACGAAAAATGCCGAGGTCTCTGGCACCCCCTGCGCTGATGTTGTATACCAGCATGCTGCCGTCTTCGGACCACCACGCGACGCTCTCGCCGGGCTTTAGAATGATCCGTCCACCGCCTCCCGCGGCGGAGATGATCATGCTCCGCATCTTTCCATCAGGCTGCTCGACGTCGCCCGTCAAGGAATCGCCGGAGGGCGATATGAAACTCACGAACGTGTTCGCCCGTTCCCCGACTGCATTCAGGCTTCCGTCGGGCCGAACCCGCGAGTACCCGAGCTGGCCGCCGACCGGATCAATGGTGCCCATAAAGAAGTCGTCCACGCCGGCACGGGTCACAATACTATTGCCCACGCTGCCATTCCTGGTCACGCGGGTCGGCTCACCACCGTCGGGCGAGACTTTCCATACATCGCCGACGCGGGCGTCGCGCCCGGAAATGAAGAAAACAGCGGAGCCGTCGGCGTTCCACCGAGCCGAGTACTCGGAGCCCGGCCAGTTCACAAGTTGCCGGGGGGTCCCGCCGGAGGCATCTATGACCCAGATATCGTTGGTGCCACCTCGATCAGACTCGAATACGATTTTCGAGCCATCGGGCGACCACCGCGGTTGGATGACCGTTCCACCGCCGGCCAACAGCACGCGCGACCCGCCGCCGGCAAGGGGCATCACCACGAGATCGTGGATGCCGCCGCCGCGTACAATCGTGTACACGACCTGTCGCCCGTCGGGCGAGATAAAGAAAGCTCCGACTCGAATTGAATCGGGAGTGAGCCGTCGCTCCGTGCCGTTGGCAAGGTCTATCGCCCATACTGAGCTCTGCGCATGCTCGGCCACGAAAGTCAGCTCGTGGGTTCCAGGCCGCCAGCGAGCGGGTGTGTACTCCTGCGCGGGGGTGTCCGTGATCCGCCGCTCGATCCCTCCCGCCGCAGGCACTACCCACACATCTGTCTGACGCCCGCGTTCGGAAACGAACGCCACCCACGTGCCGTCGGACGACCATGAGCCGTAAAAATCGTTGCGCACATCCCGCGTGAGTTGCCGCGCGGGCTTACCGTCAATGGGGATCACCCATATATCCGCGGTTCCTGTACGACGCGATACGTATAGGAGCTCCCTTCCATCGGGCGACCACGAAGTCGGGGAAATAGACTCGAATCCTTCCATGGTCAGCTGTCGCGCGTTGCGCCCGGCGCTGTCAGCCAGCCAAACAGTGTGGCGATCTCCGTCGACGACTTGGTAGGCGATGTGGGTCCCTGCCGGAGAAGGCACCGCGTAGTAGGGACGCTTCTCCCCCGCCACAGCCGGCGCGCTCACACCCGTTCGAATCGAGACGACGAACGAAGTGATAGTCCCGCCCCCGGCCGACGCGTAGTACGCCAATCGGTCGCCGTCCGGATACCACGCGGTAGGAACATCGAAGCCCGCGTTGCTCGTCACGCGTGTTGCTTCCCCGCCGGACACAGGCACGACAACGGCGCTACCCACGCCGAATTGAGTTGACATCGTCGCTATGCGCGTCCCGTCGGGAGACCAGGCAATCAGGTTGTTGTAGCCCCGAACGGGCAGTTTGACGGGCGCGCTCAGATCGGCGCTGGCAACCCAAAGCTGCCATTCACCCAGGGAATCCGTTCCCGGCGCCCACCAGGCGATCCGCTTGCCGTCGGGCGAGTACGAAGGCGACATGTGCCGAGCACCCTCGGCGGACAGGACCGTGTAGTCCGGGACCAGCGCGTCGTCGTCAGCGCAGCCCCCAAGTACGAGCGCGAGCAGCATGGCGCTTCTTGCAATCACTCTCATTCCGTATCTCCTGGCTGTTTCACAGCGCGAAGCGCGCTGTCGATCCCCGTTGCGATTCGGG